>DDEP01000185.1 GCA_002336465.1 Pedobacter sp. UBA1951 | reverse complement strand
GAAGGTTTAGGTTTATTGACCCAAAAACCAGTTATGTACGTATGTAATGTGGATGAGGCATCTGTAATCAGTGGAAACAAATATGTAGAATTGGTAAAAGCAGCCGTAGCTGATGAAAAAGCAGAAGTATTGGTTATTTCTGCCAAAATCGAATCAGAAATTGCTGAATTAGAAAGTTATGAAGAACGCCAAATGTTCTTAGCCGATTTAGGTTTAGACGAATCGGGTGTGAACAAATTGATCAGAGCCGCTTATACTTTATTAGATTTGTACACCTACTTTACTGCCGGTGTGCAGGAAGTAAGAGCATGGACCATTACAAAAGGCTTTACTGCTCCACAGGCTGCCGGAGTAATCCATACCGATTTTGAGCGTGGTTTTATTCGTGCTGAAGTTATCAAATACAATGATTTCGTTACCTATGGTTCTGAAAATGCTTGCAAAGAAGCCGGTAAACTTGGTGTTGAAGGTAAAAGCTACATCGTTGAAGATGGCGACATTATGCACTTCAGGTTTAATGTTTAATCTTTGAATAAACTCATTAACAAAAGCTACTCTAGGAGTAGCTTTTGTTTTTTATACCCTTACCGTCATACTGAATTTACTCTATTGCCGTCATGCTGAACTCGTTTCAGCATCTAAATTAAAAAGTACAAAGACCCTGAAATAAATTCAGGGTGACGTAGTATATTAAACATTCATTTAACTTTGCATAGTTTTAATTTACTACATGAACATTTACAGTCCAATCCATCAAATCCAGTTTAAGCACCATCAAAGTATAGATGTAAAACGAGACGACCTGATAGATCCCTATATATCAGGCAACAAATGGCGTAAATTAAAATATGTTTTAGAAGATGCAGCCAATCAGCAAAAAAAACATCTGGTAACTTTTGGGGGCGCATATTCTAACCATCTCCTCGCCACAGCGGCTGCAGCTGCGCGTTTTGGTTTTAGATCAACGGGTTTTGTACGTGGCGAGCAAGTTGAAAACGAAACGTTATTGCTATGCATGCTCTTTGGTATGCAGCTTATTTTTGTAAGTCGCGAAGCTTACCTCAACAAAGAAGCATTATTTACACTTCATTTTAAAAATGATGAAGACGCTTATTTCATTGATGAAGGCGGAGCAGGCAGGCTTGCAACTAAGGGTTGTGCAGAAATCATTACAGAATTACCTCAACCTTACACACATTTGTTTTGCGCCGCCGGAACCGGAACAACTGCTGCTGGTTTATTAAAAGGCTTACAACAATACTATCCCAACACCCAATTGCATGTTATACCCGTTTTAAAAGGAGGAGATTTCATCAAAGATGAGATTGCAAAATACCATGAAGATTTAACGGGCTTACACCTACATACCACTTACCATTTTGGAGGATACGCTAAAACTACTACAGAACTGCTTACATTTATGAAAGAATTTGTTCAGAAAACTGGTTTGCTGATAGATCCAATCTATACTGCTAAGATGATGTATGCAATATACGACCTACAAGAACATCGTTATTTCAAACAGAACGACCGGATACTGGCTTTACATACTGGAGGTTTAAACGGAATTTGGGGCATGAAAGAAAAAATCGCCCAAATACTTGCATAAATTTTACTTGACAAAACAAAGGCATTTTCTGGTTCCAAATCAAAACTTAGATTTTTCTTCTTTTTCAGTAGTATTTAGGACATATCTTTTATTTAAAAAAGTTTAACGTACTTAAATCTGTTTTTCATAAGTCAAAACAGCACTATTTTTCGGCTAATAACCTTAGATAATAAATAAGAAGTTTGTAGCTAATAAAATACTTTTGTCGCCTGAATAAGGTTTTTTGTCGATAGCATTAGCATTAAACAGATATATGTTGTTTTTTAGTACCAATGCAGATGTATAGCTCTCCAGCTGATTAGCCAATTTAAAATTATGAAAGCAAAATTTTTTATACTCACTGTCTTTATCTTGCTATCGCTGTCGTCATGTAAAAAGCCCTCTGCAAATATACCTTCTGCACCTTTTACACCCGAAGCAGATATTGAAAAACCCGCGTTAAAAACTATCTACTGGCCATTATTGGGTGTAACTGGAATTCTCACTCGTAATGCAGACGGTACAGTAAAGAGCATCAGTTACTCTGGAGTGCGTAATCCCACTCAGCTTGAATTTAGTTACGATCGTTTTGGGCTTTCCAAAGCAGAGGTTTCAAACTCGCTTGATGGAAAGTTTCTGCTGTATGATGCGCTTACCAAAGAGCTTATCGCCATGGTCAAAGCCATAAAAAATGGCACAGGTTACCGTAATTACGCCAAAGCCACATTTGACAGCTCCGTTTCTGGTCGACTCGAGTCGTTGAATTATTACACCGTGAATGAGGCAGGCAGCACATTATCATATACGAGCAGCTATACATATAATACGAATGGACTCCCTGAAAAAATAACGGTAATAGACAAAAACAATAATAAGCGTGTTATAACCATAGAAGGGTATTCAGATGAGGTAGTTTTTGAACCGATATGTTTTATTGATTTTGATATGGGAGAATTTTTTCCTATCTACAACAATAGTACTTTAGCACTGTTATCAAAACTGCACAGGCTGCCTGCACGGTTGAAAATTACAGAATATAGTGGAAGTCAGGTGAACCAAGAGAAGCTGGTTGAAACAAATTTTACGATCAGTTCTAAACGACTTGTTAAACAAATCATTAAGATTACCGATTCGGAGTTTCCAACTCCACAATATAGTGAGTTGCATTATGGATATTAACTAATTTATTGCGGTTAAAATTAATCATTAAAGGCTATGAATTTACGAAGCAAATTGAAAACATACTTTCTGCTTAGCAGCTGTATCATTTCTTTAAACGGGTATGCACAGCTTAGTGCTGAGCAAAAAAAACAAACTGTTTATTCAACACTTGAAATTCTTAAGGCTAAATATGTCTCATCAGATATTTTACCAGAGCTAGACAGAACAATTACACAGAATTACCTCAATGGTAAATATGATACGATTTCTACAGGGAATGAATTTGCATTCCAATTAACACAGGATCTTCAAAAAATTTCAAAAGATCAGCATTTAAAAGTTTTATATAACGAAAATAAGAAAGTTGCTGAACAAGGTGCGCAGCAACAGGATTTGCCAAAGGATCAATGGTTAGAAAAACTAATGATCGAAAATAACTACGGCATTAAAGAAAAAGCCATTCTCGACGGAAATATCGGATATATCAATATTCCAGTTTTTGGCCCTTTGAGAGAATGTGCAGATACGCTAATTGCTGCAATGAATTATGTAAAAAATACCAATGCGTTGATCATTGATCTTCGGGATTGCAGAGGAAGCCTTGATGAAAACACTATTCCTTTCATTTTTAGCTATTTTTTTAAAGATCCGGTTCATATCGACAATTTTTATACTCGAGAAACCAATACCACAAAGCAATTTTGGACTTATGGCTATGTTCCAGGAGCTTTATATTTAGATAAACCAATATATGTATTAACAAGCGGTAAAACTTTTTCAGGCGGAGAAGCCTTCGCCTACCATCTTCAGCAATTAAAACGGGGAATAATAATAGGCGAGGTAACAAGAGGAGGTGCAAATCCATCAGAACTACAGAAAATAAATTCTAATTTCTCAATTACAGTTCCTTATGCAGCAAGTATCAGTCCGATTAGCCAAACAAATTGGGAAAATATTGGAGTTAAGCCTAATATAGAAGTAAAATCTATACTTGCATTTTACGAAGCCAATTCATTGGCATTAAGAACACTAATTGCTGCATCAAAAGATTCGTTGGCTAAAACCAATTTAGAAAGAGCACTTCGAGAGCTAAAAATGCCAACTTTAAAGAAAGTTACATTTTTATTGGAAGGGTTCAATGAGGCCAAGGAAGTAGCCGTAGCAGGAACATTCAATTCGTTTAGCCGAAAAAGTTTTCTATTGAAAAAAGTTAATGGCAAATGGATTGGCGAGGCTGAAGTTGAACCAGGTGACTTAAGCTATGTTTTTGTTGTAGATAACCGTATGATAAAAGACCCGAAAAACCCTAAAACAGTTATGACAAATGGAAATGAAAATTCCTATATGTTTGTAAAATAACTTAACTACAGTTTATTGAATAAAGGCAAGCCAAAACAGCATTGTCTTATCGTTAGGAGAAGATCAACAATCAACCTTCAAGTGGTATTTAGATTTTCACAAATTCGACTCTTATGTACAAAATAAGAATAAACATTTTCAAATAAGCTGCTATTTAAATATCCAGAAACCCTGTATTGCAGATAAAAGACTTTATGGAACTCAATTACATAACTTGGTTGTTTATCTACTAAACCGCGTTGTTTGTCGTTAAACCCTTCTTTACAAGTATATATGTGTATCAGAAAAAGATCTATTGATATCTTTATGGATAAATGACCCTGATATTAAAAAATAAAATTAGCCTGTTTCTGCTGTTCACGATCTTCCAGTTTAATAAATCGAACGCACAAGAATTAACAACCCTTAAGAAATTAGAACAGCGTGCAGATTATTTTCAAGAACATGAGCAAAACGATTCTGCTATTGTCTATCTAAAAAAAGCAAGCAATTTCGCCGAAGAAAAAAAGATGTTCAGCGAGGCGATTAATTTCTTGAATAGAGCTGCTGTTCTTCTACATCAAGAGCAGAAATTTATGGCTGCGCTGAATGTAAGTGAGCAACAATACCGATTGAGCCGGAAATTGGGCAATAATAAACTAATTGCCAATGCCTTGAATAACATGGGAGTGCAATATCGTGCAATGGGTAACTTACAGCAATCTGCTACCGTATTTATTTCGGGTTTGAAATTTGCAGATCAGCAACAGGACCCTACACCAAAGAGAAAAATTTACAATAATCTGGCTTCTGTTTTTATTGATTTAAAGGATAAAAAAAACAGCCTTTTTTATGCAACCAAGAGTTTTGAACTTGCCCGTACCATTAGTGATAGCCTGCAGATTGCCAAAAGTCTTTCTAATCTGGCGATAAGCGAAGAGCTTTGCGGACAGCTTGCCAATGCAGAGCTCCATCTAAAGATGCAGGCAGAGATCAGTTTACAACACGGTTGGCACGATATATTAAGCGATAGTTATAATAACCTAGCGGAAATCTATGTAAAACAGAAAAAATTTCAAGCTGCATTGAAATTATACAACGCTGCGCTGAAATTAAACAAAAATGATACGGAAAGCGAAGATTTGGCTTTTCTATATCTGGGTATGGCCAATTGCTATCAAAATCTTAAAGATTACAAAAAGGCAACATTTTATTTTGACAATTCAATCCGTAATGCTGAAGGGCAAATGAAAAAAAATGATCTTAAAGAGGTTTATTTTCTGGGAGCCGAAATAAAAGAATCAGCCGGAGATATTCAAACAGCGCTGCATTATAGAAAAAGGTACCAAAAACTTAACGATTCATTAACTAACCTTGAGACTCAAAAATACATTCATGATCTTGATCAAAAGTATCAGGCGACCGTACGTGAAAGACAACTTGCCCAACAGACTCTTGAAATTAACCGGCAGAAATTTCTGATTACTTTAGCGCTTATCGTTATCCTTATATTAACTGCTGGCGCAGTCATTGTCTATCTGGTTAACAAATCCAAAAATCAGGCGATGAGGTTGGTGCTCTTACAAGCCCAAATCCACCCGCATTTCCTATTCAATACGCTTAATAACCTGTATGCACTAAGCCTTAATAAATCGGATGACGCTCCTGGTGTGGTACTGGAACTGGCACAGATTCTCCGCCACATTCTCTACGAATGCAATGAGGGCAAGATAGATCTGGTGAAGGAATTGGAAATTATAGAGAAATACATCTATCTGGAACGTATCCGCTATGAAAACAGGCTTGAAATTAATTTTCATATAGAGGGCGATACTAAAGAATGTAAAATTGAGCCGCTATTTTTACTGCCCTTAGTTGAAAATGCCTTTAAACACGGGATCAACCGTATGGAGGAGGGCTGGATCAGGATCAATGTAGAGGTAAAACAAGGCCTTTTTACATTCAAAATTGCCAATAGTAAACCACTGGAAGAGCATAATCAGTCACAACAGAAAAGCAGATATGGAAACATTGGATTGGATAACATCAAAAAAAGATTGAAGATCCTCTATCCTAAAAAACATCAACTTAAGATTTTCTCTGAACCTGAAGATTTTATCGTTATCCTGAAGATTTATATGAATTAATAGGGGTTACTTACCTATCCCTTCATAACGGTTGATTAAAACATGGTTAGATATATTCGCAATAGTTTTAAAAGGTTTTCAGCAATTTCAAGACCAAGCAATTATAGCTCAAAAGATTACCATAAAGAAGAATGTCTAAAGTACCTTCTGTAAAAGATATTTTTGGCAGTTTATAGGAGAAATAGTATCATCTGTCGAACATTTAATGCCCTTTGTCTGCATATAATAGATATTTTTTAGTACAGATGTAGCTTTACTAAAAAAACACATGATTAATAAAATAACAAGCATCTTGCTCTTGCTGTTCGTATTGACTAGCTGCAAAAAGAATCCGAATGCAAAAGCTCCAGATGATAAAGGCCAAGTTCCAGACACTCCACCATTAACAAATGTTTATTTATTAGGCTATCAGGGTTTACCAATTGCAAATTTAGACAATATGGTCTATAAAGATAAAAATCCCATCGGGCAGTTTCGTCCTTACGATACCAAAAATATTTATTGTATTGGCATTCACAACACCATAAATGGTAATACAAGTGAAGGATTCAATTTTTGTGGGGTAGAATATTTATCTACCAACAGGACACGGCTGGTATATCTTAGAAAAGATTCAAAAGAACTTCTCGCCGACAAGTTAAGCCCAAATCTGGACCCAAACTATGACGAGTATGTCATGGCTAAAGAAATTTATAACAATGATTTATATCTATCGGTAAAAGCTTGGGACTTTAATGCTAAACTGATAAGAAATTATTGCTATAAAATTGCCAAAAATGGAGTAATAAGCGTATTTCCACTTACAGAAGAAGAATACTATGGTTTGGAATTCATGACCATCCTACCTTCAGGTATTATTACGGCAACAGTAGGCAGTTCATACGGCGATGGCCGTTTTAGGATTTATCGAGGGCAATCAGAACTTGCTGCAATTGATATCACAACGGAAGACTTTAAAGACATATATGTTCAGGCATTTAGGATGATCAATGACAATGAGGCTGAAATGATTATCCAAGGTTATCATTCAGCCAGTCAGCCGGCTCGTATGTACTATGCAACATATAACCTTGCAACCAAAACACTAAATAAATATAAATCAGATTTATATTATGATGAAACCGTTTTCAGAATGCAAGACTGGGCTTATGAAAATGGCAAATTCTATATTGCAGCAGCTGAGTCAGGACAGAAAACCTGCTGGGCTTTAACCGTTGAGTTGGATAAAACCACTAAAAAAGTTAAAGTAACTAAAAGTCCATTAAAAATTAATCCTGTTGTGTCGAGTGTTCATGTTAGAGGAATCTTTGTTAAGAACGGAAATATCTTTATAACGGGCGATCAAGGTGGAAAAAATAGTTATTGGCAAAATGGTGAATGGATTGAACCCGTATTTCAGGGGCAGCGAAATGATTTCATTACAGACATTTTGTATCTACCTTAATTTTAGATTCTGCAGTATCTGGTTTTATTCTTAGATAACGTAACTATGCCCACAACCTGATTTTATGGTCAGTCTGCCGATGTTGATTGAAAGTTATGGAAGTATCGGTGGCTTTATCAGCTCAAGTTTTTCTGCAACCGTATATTGGCCCTGCACACTGGGGGTTTAAACGAGATTTGGGACATGAAAGAAAAAATTAGCCAGACATTTATGTAACTTTTCTTTGACAAAAAGAATACTCTTTCTGGTTTCAGGTTCAGAATCATGGTTTAAACAGTTTAAACCTATTTTTTACCTAAAAAGGGTAAAAAACGGCTCAAATTTGAAAATTTGGCACATTTATTTAAATTTGATGCCAACCAAAACCCATTATATATGTACCAATTAAACATCGAACCGAGCCGTGTTAAAGATACTTTGAAGAAACATATTTTAGCCGACGGTTATGACATCACTTACGATATGGAAAAAAGTAGTGGTGCTTATATGTACGATTCTAAAAGCAACAGAAAATTATTAGATTTCTTTACCTGCTTTGCTTCTGTACCCTTGGGCTATAATCATCCAAAAATGATTAACGATGAAAACTTTAAGCATAATTTGCTTTTAGCAGCAATCGCTAATCCTTCAAACTCAGATGTTTACACACAACAATATGCGCAGTTTGTTGATACTTTCTCTAAAATAGGTATCCCCTCTTATCTACCTCATGCGTTTTTTATTGCCGGAGGTGCCTTAGCGGTAGAAAATGCGATCAAAACTGCTATGGACTGGAAAGTGCAGAAAAACTTTGCTAAAGGATACAAAGAAGAAAAAGGATTTAAAGTTATCCATTTTGAAAAAGCATTTCATGGTCGCACCGGATATACACTAAGTTTAACCAATACCTTACCTGATAAAACCAAGTGGTTTGCAAAGTTTGACTGGCCTCGTATAAGCACACCTCAGCTTAAATTTCCTTTAACAGAAGAAAATCTAAATCAAGTTAAAGCAGAAGAAGCCCGTTCAATTGAACAAATCAAAAAAGCATTTGCTGATAACAAAGACGATGTCTGTGCCATTATTATAGAGCCTGTACAATCTGAAGGAGGTGATAATCACTTTAGAGAAGAGTTTTTAATCCAATTGCGTCAGCTTGCCGATGAAAATGAAGCTATGCTAATTTATGATGAAGTACAAACCGGCGTAGGCTTAACAGGCAAATTCTGGTGTCATCAACATTTTAGTGAGCAAGCTCAACCAGATATTATTTCTTTTGGAAAGAAAATGCAGATCTGCGGTATCTTGGTAGGTAAAAAAGTAGAAGAAGTAGAAGGTAATGTTTTTAATGTTCCTTCACGTATCAACTCTACATGGGGTGGCAACTTGGTAGATATGGTACGTTCTACCCAGATCTTAAATATTATTGAAGAAGATCAATTGATTGAAAATGCACAGAGCGTAGGTCAATACTTACAAGATGAGTTAGCTAAACTTGCACAAAAGCATGATAAAATGAGCAATATCCGTGGTCGTGGTCTATTAACTGCTTTTGATTTCCCTAATAAAGAGATGCGTGATCAGTTTGTTGCCAAAGGCATGGAGCATAATGTAATGTTCTTAGGTTGCGGTAACCAGACCATTCGTTTCAGGCCAGCATTGTGCATAGAAAAATCTCATATCGATGAGGGTATAAGCATCATGGAAAAAATACTTCCTGCATTATAATATTCTCTTTTTTCTATTTATAAAAGGGCATTTAGTTGCTGCATTTTTGCAAACTAAATGCCTTTTTCATGAAGAACGGGCATAAAAAACCGTTTCACAACTTTTTATTTTTGCTGCTCTAATTCTTCAGCCATCATTCATAACAGTGTAAGCCAGTTCTTTATCCTCCTTATTGTGGATATCAAATATCTTTTCAACAAAGGTTAAACATCAGTCTTTTTTTATTACCTTTGTATCCCGTACAAAAAGCAACAAAACGTAATTTGTTGCACTAAAAATTCATCCATGACTAAGTATATTTTTGTTACGGGCGGTGTTACTTCCTCATTAGGGAAAGGCATCATCTCCGCTTCATTAGCTAAACTTTTACAAGCCAGAGGTTACAGGGTAACCATTCAGAAATTCGACCCCTATATCAACATAGATCCGGGAACTTTAAACCCTTATGAGCATGGCGAATGCTTTGTTACAGAAGACGGCGCAGAAACAGATTTAGATTTAGGTCATTATGAGCGTTTCTTGAACACCCCTACTTCTCAGGCCAACAACATCACTACTGGTCGTATTTACCAGAACGTAATCAATAAAGAACGCCAGGGCGATTATTTAGGAAAAACGGTACAAGTTATCCCTCATATTACAGATGAAATCAAGCATAATATGCGCATATTGGGCGATAGCGGCAACTACGACATTGTAATTACAGAATTGGGCGGTACAGTTGGCGATATTGAATCTTTGCCTTTTATAGAAGCCGTACGTCAGTTCAAGTGGGAAGAAGGTGCAAACAATGCCATTGTTATCCACCTTACTTTAATTCCTTTCCTTGCTGCTGCAGGCGAATTAAAAACCAAACCAACACAACACTCTGTAAAAACATTATTAGAATACGGCATACAACCCGATATTTTAGTATGCCGTACAGAACACCGTATAAGTCCTGAAATACGTAAAAAAATAGCACTGTTCTGTAACGTAAATGTAAATGCAGTAATAGAATCTATCGATGCATCGTCAATCTACAGTGTTCCGTTGTTGATGATGAAAGAGAATTTGGATAAAACGGTTCTTTCTAAATTAAAATTACCTACCAAAAACGAGCCTGATATGGAAAGCTGGAAAGATTTCTTAGGCCGTTTGAAAAACCCTACTTCGGAAGTTAAAATTGGTTTAGTAGGTAAATATGTAGAATTACCTGATGCTTATAAATCTATTACGGAAGCCTTTATCCACGCCGGAGCAAAAAATGAATGCAAAGTTCGTGTAGAATATATTCCTTCTGAAAGTATTTACCCTGAAAACGTTAAGGAAAAACTAGGTCATTTAGATGGCATATTGGTTGCCCCTGGTTTTGGTAGTCGCGGTATTGAAGGTAAAATTGATGCCATTAAATATGTACGTGAAAACAATATTCCTTTCTTTGGTATATGTTTGGGCATGCAATGCTCAGTAATTGAATTTGGTCGCAATGTATTGGGCTTAACCAATGCAAACACCACCGAAATAGACGAGCATAACCCATATCCGGTAATTAATATGATGGAAGAGCAGAAAAATGTTACCGCAAAAGGAGGAACTATGCGCCTTGGAGCCTACCCTTGCGATGTAAAAAAAGGAACAAAAGCCTATTCTGCTTACGGAAAAACACATATTTCTGAACGCCACAGACACCGTTATGAATTTAATAACGAATACCTGAAACAATATGAAGAAGCCGGTTTAATCGCCTCAGGGATCAATCCTGAAAGCAATTTGGTAGAAATTGTAGAGCTTAAAAACCATCCTTTTTTCGTTGGATCTCAATTTCATCCAGAATTAAAATCAACAGTTGCTAATCCTCACCCACTTTTTGTTAAATTTGTGGCCGCTGCAATTGAGTATGCCAAAAAGAAAACAAGTTAAGAAAAGAATTAAAATAGTAAAATGGATAGAAATACCTTTACAGGTTTATTCCTGATATTGATCATATTAGGGGTATCTGTATTTTTTATGAAGCCTAATGAGGCTGAGATCAAAAAGGAAAGAGAAAAAATTACTGCCGACTCGCTAAAAAAAGCAGGCGTTAAACCCAATACAACTGAAACAAAACAAATTAATGCCAAACCGGCAATAGACTCTGCCGCATTAAAAGGTCCTTTTGGTGCAAATCTTACCGGCGATACGCAAGCACTTACGGTTGAAAACGAAAAGCTGAAACTTACTTTCAGTAATCTAGGCGGTAAAATTACTTCAGTAGAAATTAAAGGCGAAAAAGCTTATAATGGTAAACCAGTAACTTTATTTGAAGGTGATCAAAATAAGTTCGGCCTAAACTTAAATATAGGTGGTCAGATTGTAAACACCAATAATCTATATTTTACGGCTACACAAACTGGCAATACGGTAAGCATGAAAGCCAGTTATGCAGAAGGTAAAGACATTGAATTTGCTTATACTTTACAGCCTGATAGCTATAATGTAGATTTCAATATCAATCTAAATGGCTTAAACCAAGTTATACAAGGTAATACTGTAGCCTTAAACTGGGAAAGCACGCTTTTAGAACAAGAAAAAGATCCTAAAAAAGAACAAGAGCACTCTGCACCATATTTCAAATATGTTGATAAAACACCTGACCATTTAAATCTTCGTAAAGACGAAAAAGAAGAATTAAAAGAAGGAAAAATTGAGTGGATCTCTTTTAAACAACACTTTTTCTCGGCTGTGTTAATGAGTAACACACCTTTTGAAAAAGGAGACTTAGAAGTTAAAATTTTAACAGAGCCTGGAACAATTAAATGGTATGGTGCCAATATGCAATTGCCTTTTAACCAGCTTGCCGCACAGAATTATGGCTTTAAGTTCTATTTCGGAACCAATAAGTTCTCTACATTAAAAGCACAAGGTCACGAACTTGAAAAACAAGTTGACTTAGGTTACTGGCCATTAAAATACATCAACAGATTTGTTGTATTACCGGTTTTCAACTTGTTAGAAAGCTTCCATTGGGGTTATGGACTAATTATCTTGGTTTTAACAATTTTGTTAAAAATAGCGATGTCGCCATTAACCTATAAGTCATATGTATCTATGGCTAAAATGAGGATCCTAAAACCTGAAATGGATGAAATTAAAGCTAAAGTAGGCGAAGATAACCCTACCCTTTTACAACAGGAATACTTAAAACTGTACAAGCAAGTGGGTGTAAATCCATTGGGAGGTTGTTTACCAATGGTACTACAATTACCTTTTGTAATGGCTTTCTTCTTCTTCTTCCCTAACTTATTTGAGCTTAGAGGCGAAAGTTTCTTATGGATGAAAGACCTTTCTACTTATGATAACTTTATCAGTTTTGGTTTTAACATTCCGTTAATTGGTAACCACTTAAGTTTAATGTGTTTATTGATGACCATATCTACATTGATATACACTTACTTTAACAACCAGATATCAGGAGCTACAGGCCAGATGAAATATATTGGATACATTATGCCTTTAATTTTCTTTGGTGTATTAAACAGCTATCCCTCAGGTTTGAACTATTATTATTTCCTAGCTAACATGATTACTTTCTTACAACAGTTCATCATCAGAAAGATGGTAAATGATGATAAGATACATGCTATTTTACAGGGCAATAAGACCAAACCAAAAACAGAAAAGAAAAAGTCGGGTTTCCAATCTCGTTTAGAAGATTATATGCGCCAACAGCAACAGGCAGCTAATCAAAAGAAAAAATAATATAAAAAAGCATCCCTAACCGGATGCTTTTTTTGTTTATAAGGGTTTGCAATGTAAAATTTGATTGATAATGGGGTAAATACTTAATATTTTACTTTTTTTACGTTAAATTAATCCCGCTAAAAATAAACTTATTAAAATTTAACATGCAAAAGAAACTTACCTTATTCTTTGCATTGCTAACCTCAGCGGTTTTTGCACAGAAAAAACCTTTAGACCACTCGGTTTATGACGGTTGGCAAAGCATTGCCAGTAAACAGATTTCAAACAATGGTACATGGGCCAGTTATATGATCGTTCCGCAAGAAGGAGATGGCGATCTGTATTTTAATGAAACCCTTTCGGCCAGAAAATTAAAAATCAACCGCGGTGCGAGCAATAGTTTTTCAAATGACTCGAAGTTCTCTGCATTTTTAATCAAACCGTTTTTTAAAGACACCCGTCTTGAAAAAATCAAAAAGAAAAAACCAGAAGAGCAACAGAAAGATACTTTGGGTATTGTAAATCTTACCACTTTGGCTGTTACAAAGATCCCAAGAGTAAAATCTTTTGCATTTCCAGATAAAGGTGCTGCAATTATAGCTTATCTGCTTGAAAAACCAATTGATACTTCAAAAAAAGCCAGTGCTGCCACTTCAGCTAAAGAAGGAAGCGATTTTATCGTAAAAAATCTAACAACCGGAACAGAAGCTACTTATAAATATGTTACCGATTACAAATTCAGTAAAGATGGTAAATTATTGGCTTTCACAGCTTCGGGTTCTAAAAAAGATAAAGATGCAAAAACAGGTGTGTTCTTGTTAAATACAGAAAAAAATACCTTAAAAACGTTGGTAAAGACCAAAGGTAATTACAAAACTTTTGTATTTGATGATGAAGACGAACACCTTGCATTCTTAGGCGAAACCAGCCCTGAAAAAAACGAAATTAAAGACTACAACATTTACTTTACCTCTCTAAACTTAGATACGGCGCAAGTTCTGATCGATAAAGAAGCAGAAGGTATGCCCGCTAATTTTGTAGTAAGTGGCGATGCACGTTTAAATTTCAGTAAAGATGGAAGTAAGCTTTTCTTTGGCATTGCTCCTGAGAAAAAGCCTAAAGACACAACTTTGGTAGAGTTTGAACATGCCAAGCTTGATATATGGGGTTACAAAGACGATTATTTACAAACTGTTCAGTTAAAAAATGTAGATAGGGATCTAAAGAAAAACTTCCTTTCAGTAATTAACGTTTATAGTGCTGATGCTAAGATCATCCCACTTACCGACGAGAAATTACCTGATGCATCACAGGTAAACGAAGGTAATCAATCTTACGTACTAGCTTCTACCGATTATGGTAATCGCATAGCTTCTCAATGGACAGGAAGTACTTTACGTGATTATTATCTGGTTGATGTAAAAACAGGAAGCCGCAAAAAAATCATTGAAAATCTACAAGGAAATGCAATGGCATCTCCAAATGGAAATTATATCCTGTATTTTAACAAAGTTGATGGAAACTGGTACACCTACCAAGTAGCAACGGGTAAAACCACCTCTCTAACTGCAAACCTTAACGTAAAATTTGCTGACGAAGAAAACGATGTTCCAGATTATGCCAACTCATACGGATTAGCCGGATGGACTGAAGAAGATAAGAGTGTTCTTATTTACGATAAGTATGATATTTGGGCTCTATCTCCTGATGGAAAAGACAAACCTAAAAACATTACTATTGGTTTTGGTCGTTCAAATAACCTTACTTTTAGGGTACAAAGAATCAATACAGAAGCACGTTTCTTTAAACGTAATGAAACGTTATTGTTAAGCGCATTTAACAATGCCACTAAAGAAGATGGTTTTTACACCAAAAACATCAACGACAACAAGTTGCCTGAGCTTTTAGTTATGGACAAAGCAAAATTCTCTTCTGTAACCAAAGCCCGCGATGCTGTTTATTATATCTATGATAAAGGTAGCTATATCCAGTCGCCAGATGTTTATATCTCAAAAGACATGAAAACAGGTGTTAAATTAAGTAACACTAATTTACAGCAAAGCAATTACGTTTGGGGTACAACAGAGCTTGTAAAATGGACCACACCAAAAGGTTATAAATCTGAGGGTATCTTGTATAAACCAGAGAACTTTGATCCGAATAAGAAATATCCTATGATCGTATATTTCTATGAAAAACTTTCAGACGGGTTGTACACTTATCAAGCACCTTCTCCTACACCTTCTCGTTTAAATATTCCATTCTTTGTAAGTAATGGATATTTGGTGTTTACTCCTGATATCAGTTACGAAACCGGTCATCCGGGTAAATCTGCCGAAGAATTTATCAACTCTGGTGTTGAATACCTGAAAAAAAATGCTTGGGTTGATGGCAGCAAGATTGGCATTCAAGGACAAAGCTGGGGCGGTTACCAAGTAGCGCACTTAATTACGGTTACCAATATGTATGCTGCTGCATGGGCAGGTGCCCCTGTAGTAAACATGACATCGGCTTACGGTGGTATTCGCTGGGAAAGTGGTATGAACCGTCAGTTCCAGTATGAAAAAACCCAGAGCCGTATAGGTGCTACTTTATGGGAAAAACCTGAATTGTACATAGAGAACTCTCCCTTGTTTAAGTTACCAAATGTAACCACTCCTGTGGTGATTATGTCAAATGATGCCGATGGAGCCGTACCATGGTATCAAGGTATAGAAATGTTTACCGGTTTAAGACGTTTAGGTAAACCCGTTTGGATGCTCAATTACAATAACGAAGCGCATAACCTGGTTCAACGTCAGAACAGAAAAGATATACAGATACGTGAGCAACAGTTCTTTGATTATTATTTAAAAGGAGCTAAAGCACCTGAATGGATGGTTAAAGGTATTCCTGCAACCGAAAAAGGTAAAAACTGGGGCTTTGGACTTACTGATGAAAAACCATAAACAATTTATAAACTGTTTATAAATAATCATAAATTAGACAAAGTGAGAAACTTCATATAGGTTTCTCACTTTTTTATTTAAGCAGATAATTATGCAGATCAAAGATATCTTGTCGCTTTACCCCTCTTTTAAAGAAACTAAACTTACCAATCGTTTCTTTAAACACGAAGATATTGTTTCCCTTATTAAAAAATTACCCGCTACATTTACGGTTAAAGAATCAGGAAAGTCAGTTAATGGATTAAGCATCTATACCATACAATGGGGAAATGGCCCTGTAAAAGTTATGTTGTGGAGCCAGATGCACGGCGATGAGGCCACAGGAACAATGGCCTTATTTGATCTGTTTAATTTCTTAGAAGGCGATAATGCAACCGTAAAACTATTGGAACAAAATTGTACATTGTTATTTATGCCAATGGTAAATCCGGATGGGGCTGCTGTTTTTACCCGTAGAAATGCCCAACAAATAGATATCAATAGAGATTATCTGCAAACGATTACACCAGAAGCAAAAATCTTAAAACAATGCCGTGATAATTTTGAACCGCATTTTGGTTTCAATTTACATGATCAGAATACTTTATGGAGCGTAAATGGTTCTCAAAAGCCGGCTACGCTATCTTACCTCGCTCCTGCTTACGATCCTGCATTGAGCATCAATGATACCCGTAAAAATGCCATGTTGGTAATTGCAGAAATGTTTAGGCATCTAAACCAAGTATTGCCTCATCATATTGGTTTATTTGATGATGAATTTGAACCACGGGCTTTTGGTGATAATTTTCAGAGAAAAGGTACTTCTACCATACTAATCGAAGCTGGTGGCTATAAAGATGATTTTGAAAAACAAGAAATAAGATTGTTCTATTTTGCTTCTATTTTAACGGGTTTAACTTCAATTGCTTCAAAAAGTTACCAAGAACAAAATACAGATACTTATTTTGGCATACCTAAAAACAATAAGCAGATTTTCCATATCCTCATTAAAGATGTAACTGTAAACGGGATTAAAACCGACATTGGGATAAATTACGAAGAAAAACCTTATGCCAATGGTTTGGGTACTGAAAAAACCTATTTTATAGAAGACATTGGCGATCTTTCTTATTGCGATGCATACACCATTTATCACACAGAAAATCAAACTATTGAAGGAACTGTCATCTTTAACCAAAATGCCTCGTTCAAATTATATAGCGGTCAAAATTTAATTTTATCGTTTACGGATGGTAAATTGCAGTAATAAACTTCTTTAAAAGATCTAAACAAATAAAACAAACAAATGGCATTGAGCAGAATTTGGTCGGCATTTATTATTGTAGCTATTTTAGTAGCTTGTATTAAATGCTTTTTTTTAGGCCAGTCAGATATTTTTAGCTGGATGGTGATCGGCAAAGCTGATGACCCAACAAATCTTACCAAAGTAGATGGTGTTATACAAACTTGTTTAAATGCGGTAAATATTTGTATCGGGTTAATCGGTGTAATGGCCTTGTTCATGGGCTTTATGAGCATTGCAGAAAAAGCTGGAGGCATCAACTTATTATCACGCATCATTGGTCCTTTTTTCGAGAAAATATTCCCTGAAATCCCTAAGGGCCATCCGTCTATCGGCCATATGGTATTGAATTATTCTGCAAACCTTTTGGGTTTAGATAATGCAGCAACTCCTTTTGGCATAAAGTCTATGGAAAGCTTACAAGAGCTTAACCCTAATAAAGAGATAGCATCTAATGCCCAGATCATGTTTCTATGTTTACATGCATCGGGTCTTACTTTAATTCCTGTAAGTATCATAGCTGTAAGAGCCAGTTTAAACTCGGCGAATCCCACAGAAATCTTTATTCCATGCATGATAGCTACCTTTGCTGCAACCATGGCTGCATTGATTATTGTATCGATAAAGCAAAAAATCAACCTTTTTCAGCCAGTAGTTTTAGGTTGGGTATTGGGCTTATCTGCAATTGTTGCTTTAATGGTTCTTTATCTAGTTAATTTAGATACCAAAGGTCTCCAAACCTTTTCGAGCATGTTAAGTAATGGCCTAATGCTACTTATTTTCTTCGCTATTATTCTAGGAGGTTTATATAAGAAGATCAACATCTTTGATGCTTTTGTAGAAGGTGCAAAAGGTGGATTTGAAACAGCGATTAGAATTATCCCTTATTTGGTAGGTATGCTGATCGCCATTAGTCTTTTACGCACCAGCGGAACTTTTGATATTATAATTAATGGCTTTAAATATGTGTTTGCCGCTATTGGAACCGATACACGTTTTATAGATGGTATTCCTACAGCACTTATAAAACCTTTGAGCGGTAGTGGTGCAAGAGGTATGATGATTGATACCATGACCACACATGGAGCTGATTCTTTTGCTGGTCGTTTAGCCGCAATTTTACAAGGCTCATCTGATACTACATTTTATGTTATAGCCGTATATTTTGGTGCTGTGAACGTAAAAAATACCCGTTATACCGTAGGTTGTATGCTACTGGCCGATCTAGTTGGTATCATCACATCAATCAGTTTGGCATATTTGTTCTTTGGCAAGGGTTAAAAATTTTCATATTAATAAAAAAGGCCGTATCTAGATACGGCCTTTTTTATTAAATAATATCAGAACTTATGGTTTATCCCACCATACTCTGGCATTCAATCCATCTGTTCCTCCATAAGGAAAAGATGCAACGGCAGCGTCATAACTTGCCTTATTAATCTGAGGTTCATTTGTTGGATATCCCTCTCTTCTAGGGATTAAATTATTGTTAGCTCCAGGAGCCGCTACTAAAAAGTTCGGGAAACCGGTTCTTCTCCACTCTGCCCAACCTTCATAGCCGTGCATAAATAAATGAATCCATCTTTGGTTTCCTATTTTCTCAAGGGCATTTGCCGAAGAGTAGGCTACATTTGGCTGCAATAGATAATTTGCTGCACTAGCCGTACTTCCCGTCCACTGACCTATTGACTGGGTAATTGCATTATTATAATTGGTTTCAGCAACTGCATCCCCACCAACAATCCAACCAATCTTAGCCGCTTCTGCTAAAGCAAATAGGGCTTGTGCATACGTTACCAAATAAACAGGTGAGTTTTGCTGACGAATAGCTGAACCTAAAAGAGAATAATTTCCAGGAACTACTTCTGTAGCCAGACCATAGTCTAAGCCTACATAATCATTAGTATTTGCCGATTTATTTGCGAAAACTGGCAAACGCGGATCATTTAATGGTTTCATATAATCTACCACAGGCTTACTAACAGCATACCAATTTCTTCCCAATACCGTAAATGAATTATACCAGAAATTCTGTTGATCTGTTTGCGATAAATGAGGATAAGAAAGGTTCTCTGAGTTTGATGTCATAATGCCATTGGTAAGCGCTTTATTAAACTCATTTTTACCTTTAGTAGGATCTATCTTCGATAATCTCAAAGCCATTAACATATGTATGGTATTTCCCAGTTTCTTCCATTTGGCCATATCACCTTTGTATATGATGTCATTTTTGATATTTCCCGCTGCTGTAGTTACCGTAATTAAAGCATTTGCTTCATCCAACAACTTAAACATAGCATTGTAGATATCCTGTTGCTTATCATATTTAGGCACATAATTACCATCTCCACTTAAAGCCTCACTAAACGGTACATCTCCCCATCTATCTGTAACATGCCAAATGAAATAAGCTTTCAGAATTTTAGCTACTGCTAACTGATTTTGTACAGGTCCTTCATTTGCACTCAATGTAGAATTAATTGCTGTTTCCAAATTATTTAAAGGCCCTGTGTACCATGTAGAGAAAGAAAAGTTAGTAGTAACATACCTTGCATTATCTGGGTATAATGTTAATGACAAATATTGAGGATAATGCACTCCATATGCACTAGAACTAATACCTGGCAAATAAAATTCAGAATTAGCTATCAATTGAGTACCTGATGCCTTACTTGGGTTATTAGGGTCTTTGTTTAAGTTTTCATCAAATTTAGTACAGCTTGACCATAACGCTGCCGTCCCTAATAATAATGAATATGATATTTTTAAATATTTTTTCATGTTGTTATTTTTAGAAAGTTACACTCAGATTTAATCCAAATGATCGTACAGTTTGTAATTCACCTTTTTCAATCCAGCTAATATTTGCACTACCAGCCGATAGTTCAGAAGGATCAAGTCCTTTAGGTGCTTTTTGCCAGATCATTAACGGATTACGAGCAATAGCAGATATTTTTACTTTTGTAAAAGGTGTTTTTGCTAATAATTTCTGATTAAAGCTATAACCTAATGATACTTCTCTCAATTTAATATAAGAAGCATCATATAACCATTCTTCATATATCCTGGTTCCTAAAGAAGTTCTGTAGTAAGCTTTTGCATCTACATAACCATCAAATGCCTGACCGCTCACATCTGTTAAAACACCTCCAATTGTCTTTTTAGTTCCTGGTGCATAAATACCACTAACTTTTACACCTCCGCCATTTGCTAAAGGTTCACGTACATTTACACCTTTATCATTTAGAGCAGCTGTAATTTCAGCCTGACCTGATTTAACGGCTAACATTTGTGTCCAGCTAAAAAATTGCCCACCTTTCTGAAAGTCGATCATCGCACCCAAATCAAAATTACCGTATCTGCAAGTGTTTCTAAAACCTCCTGTAAATTTTGGCAGAACCGAGCCAAAATTGGTATTCAATTTTTGTGTTGGCAAATCAGAAGCATCTAATAACAGTTTACCTGTAGCCTGATCCCTTGCATAACCAGGGCCTATTAAAGTACCAAAAGCCTCGTTTTCTCTAGCATATAAATAAACCGTTTGTGAAGAATAAGAATTGCTTCCTAATGTTAATGATTTCACATCTTTGTGCAATTCTTCTATCATACTGGTATTTCTTGCAAAGTTTAATGAAGAGTTCCATTCAAAAGTACTGGTTTTTACAGGCGAACCGTTTATAGATAATTCAATACCTTTATTTCTGATCTTACCTGCATTAATAACCGTAGAACTATATCCACTTGCCGGAGATACCGTTAAATTAATAATCTGGTTTTTGTTAAGCTGATTGTAATAAGTTACATCCATACCTAATCTGTTATTAAAAAACTTCAATTCAGTTCCTAATTCAAATGAATTTGCATAAGATGGCTCAATGTTAGGATTTCTTAAAGTACTTGGAAGTGTCATTGTATTGATGGTACTGTTTCCATCAGCATATACAGCCCCAGCAACAAATATTGGGTATATATCATAAGGTCCTAAATCAGATCCAGCAATAGCATAAGATGCTCTTAGTTTACCGAAACTCAATGGTTTCCATTTCAATAATTCGCTAAATAACACACTTCCCGACACTGAAGGATAAAAATAGGAATTGTTATTTTTAGGCAGAGCCGAAGAGATATCGTTTCTTATTGAGGCATCAATAAAATAAATATCCTTATAACCTAAAGATGCCATTGCGTACATACTTCTAACCTGTTTTTTTCTCAGATAATTACTTACGCTTGGCCTGTCAATAGAAGCTGTAATATTATAAAAACCGGGACTTGATAACCCTCCAACAGTTGCTTGCGAAAGATAGGAATACTCTTGTGTAAGCAAGTTTGCTCCGGCATTCACATTCACAGAAAAATCATTTATTGTTTTGTTATACTGTGCTAAAAATTCATAGTTGTTCTCTGTATTCTGATATTTTCCTTCAAAATAACCATCCAAAGAACGTCCACCTAAAGCTGTATAATTTCTTAAGCGTTGCACATACATATCAGAACGTACAAAACCCGAAAGTTTTAAATCACTATATACTTGGTAACTCAGATTGATATCTCCAAAAAAACGATCCCTGTTATCCCTGTTAAGGTTTTCATAAGCATCAAAGTATGGGTTATTCCAGTCTGATGGTTTATTGTTCAGAATAATACCCGCTGTTGCAGCAGCTGTACTTGGGCTAACATTCCAGTTCTTTATGGTTCCATCGGCATATTTATAGTTTTTCAGTTCATTTATATCCAAATTTCGTTGAAACCACTGTGTTGCGCCTGTAAATGATCCTTGATAACCTTGAACTGGTCTTAATCCATCGTTATTGGCATAATTCAGGTTTGCTCCAGCTGTTAACTTAGAAGTTATATTTATAGTTGAACTTAACCCCAAGTTGTTTCTTTTTAAATTTGTATTAGGGTAAGTACCTTTAATGTAAGCATTATTATAACTTAATCTAAGCGTAGCTGTTTCATTACCTCCTGAAACAGTAACACCGTTATTGGTATTAAATCCTGTTTCATAAAAATCTTTAATATTATTAGGTTGAGGCACAAATGGTGTAAGTTGTCCAAATCTTGGATCTTGCGGGTAGAAAGAAAAATACATTCTTACCGGAGTTCCATCCATTTTTGGGCCCCAACTCTCATCATAATCATTAATATATTTTTGTCCTGCAATTGGTGTTGTAGATCCAAATGTGTTAAAAGTCTGAGTTCCCCCAGCTCCGTATATATTTTGAAGAGGTAAAAAGTTTCCAACTTTTTCAATCATATTAGAACTGCTGAATTCTACTTTTACTTTTCCCTTAGCACCTTTCTTTGTTGTATATAAAATAGCACCATATTGGCCCCTAGATCCATATAAAGCAGAAGCAGCAGGTCCCTTTAAAACGCTTACACTTTCTATATCTTCAGGATTAATATCTTGAGCTAAGTTCCCTAAATCTACCCCGTTGGCATCAGAACCACTAAAGTTTCCATTATTAAATGGCGTTCCATCAACCACAATTAAAGGAGAACCTCCTCCTGTTACTGAATTGATACCTCTTAATTTAATCTTTTGTGTTCCTCCAAGATTTGCTCCTGAAGACCCTGTTACTTGTGCACCAGCAACTTTTCCTGCTAAGGCTCCTATTGCATTATTATCACCTGTCATGGTAAGATCGTTGCCCTTTACCACCTGCAATGCATAACCTATCGATTTCTCTGCACGTTTAATGCCCAACGCGGTAACCACAACTCCCTCTAATGTCTGTGTGCTCATGCTCAACGTTGCATTTACTGTGTTTTGTGCACCAACAGGAACTTCTTTAGTTTCGTATCCAATAAATGTAAATACTAAAACAGCATTATTTGAGGGCACCATAATAGAATAGTTTCCATCCTGATTAGTGGCTGTTGCAGTACTGGTGCCTTTAACCTTAACTCCAACACCAGGTAATCCCATTTTATCTGCAGCATCTGTAACCTTACCCGTTATGGTTCTTTGAGCAAAGGCTATTGCAGAAGAAAATAAGACCACTACTAGTAGTAAAATTTTTCTTGTCATAGTTCTTTTGATTTTAGGAATAATTTGTTTTAAGTAATTGTAAACTTTAAGTTAATAATTTTTATTTCATTTTATTATTTTAAAAGCAAAAAGAAAGAGGGTTAATTATTCTTTTCATAAAAACACTTGCATTTACTTAACAAATTAAAAAAACAACAAATTCATTATCAGCCCTATAAAACCTTACTTTCTTTTTATTTCTGTATTTGATGTAACGTTTTGTAAATCTTTATACCAATAAACCAGAAACATAAAAATCAAGTACAGTGAAACACCATAAAACACCACTTACCGTATATACTTTCATTTTAATAGTGGCCATGCTTATGAGCGCTTTTACGCTAAAAGCCCAATCAAGCTCTGCAAGCTCCATTTTATGGAAAATAGAAGGAAAAGATTTAAATAAGCCATCTTATCTTTTGGGCACATCTCATATGATATGTGAAGACCAGTTTAATCTTCCTGCCAAAGTAAAAGTGGCTTTAGACCAAACTCAACAAAGTTATTTAGAAATTGATATGGCGAATCCTAATTTCGTAACAGAGGCTCAGAAATACATGAAAACATCAGAACCTTTTGACAAAACGGTCAATGAAGAAGATTATAAATTTATAGACTCACTCCTTAGCCTAAAGCTCAAAACTAGCTTACAAAATGTAAAAAACATTAAGCCCATGATTATTTTAAGTTCGCTAATGCAGGCCTCTATTCCATGTAAAATTGTTAGTATGGAGGGTGAAATTATCAAAAATGCCGTACAACATCATAAGAAAACTGGTGGGCTATCAAGCATTGAAGAACAATATGGATTTATGGGTCAAATATTTAAGCCTAAAGATTTTGTTCCTTATTTAAAAACATGGTCTGATCATAACATCAATGAGGCTTTTAAAGCCATAAACAAAGCTTATCTTGCCGAAGATCTACAAACAATAGATAAACTAATGACCGAATTCTATGCAACCGACCCTGAAGGATATAAAATTCTTCTTCCCGTAAGAAATCGTCTTTGGGCTAATAGAATGCCATTAATTATGAAAGAAACCCCAACTATGTTTGCCATTGGAAGCGGGCATTTGTTGGGCAAGGAAGGTGTAATCAATTTATTAAAAGAACAAGGTTACAAAGTAACACCCATATTAAATTAAACCTCTCTACACATCTCAACAATGCAGTTAAATAGCAGTCCGCAGATATTTCTAGAGCTTGTTAATCAAAACAAAGGGATTATACATAAAGTAACAAA
>DDEP01000203.1 GCA_002336465.1 Pedobacter sp. UBA1951 | reverse complement strand
TAAAACCATTTCCATGGCGATAAAGAAAATAACCAAAGACCCCGCAATGGCAAAGGATTGTACATCTACCCCGATTACACTTAACAATGATTCTCCTGCGAATAAAAACAATATCATCAGAACTGTTGCCACAATCGAGGCTTTTTCAGATTGGATATGACCAGCTTTTTTCCTTAATTCAATGATGATAGGGATAGAGCCTAAAATATCAATGATGGCAAAAAGGATCATTGTAGTAGATAAAATCTGATTGAAGTCGAATTTCAGGTATTCCATTGTTTCAATTTTTTTACAAAAGTAAATTTTAATTGTTATAATTTAATTAAAAAGCGATAAACAATAAGCAGATAAGAAAGCGCTTGTGCTAAAAATAGCAACAGATACTAAAAACAAGTATAACCTGAAATTTAAAGATCACTTGGCAAGATTGAGTAACATTTATGTTGAAATATTATATGAATTTATTCCAAATTCATGCTAAATTAGATTACACAATTGATAAGTCATAATATGACATACAGTGCATCTACAGATACCCCTGTTAAAGTCATCACTACAGCGGTGCTGGTTCTTTTCCTTTTTATAGGCCAGAATAATGTTCGTACCATTATGAGTGATCATATAGATAAGAGTGTGGTACTTATACATGGGAGCATACTCTTATTCTTGATTATTACTGCATTGTTTTGCTATTTCTATGCCCCACAGTCGTACACCCTAGACGAAACGGGATTTTCTGTTAACAGAATAATTGGTAAGATGAACCTGAAATTTGACGATATAGAACAAGTACGTGCAGTTGAAGAAGGAGAGATGAACGGTCTCATCAGAACCTTTGGTGTAGGCGGCCTTTTTGGTTACTTTGGGAAGTATTATGCTAATAGAATAGGAAATATGACCTTATATGCTACCCAAAGAAAAAATAGGATTTTAATTATAACCAAGCAGCATAAAAAAATTGTAATTACACCCGATGATTTATCTATGCTTGAAAAACTAGAGCAAGGTGTAAAGAGCTGGTAGAATTATTTAATAAACTAATTTGTTTACCTGTAAAATGTTATTGTATGAATTTTTTTCAACGTAAAACTACATGGACTAACGGAGAATTTATTCCATTAAAATTATGTATTGCTAGTGCTTATGTTTTAGTGGGAGCTTGCTTCCATGATTTTGTTTATAGGAACCGTGTAATCTTTATCCTATTATTTATTGTAACCGTTATTTTCTCAGTTTATTCTTGGGTTAAGAAAATGAGAAAAGAAAATAATTAAGTTTAAATAAAGTGCCTGTAAAGTAAATGCAAGTATTTATAATAAGAAAGCCACCTCTAGGGTGGCTTTCTTATTATGTATGATAGTTATATTAGGAATTTCCTGCTTGTTTCTTTCCTAAAACTGAGTTTTTCTTACCGTAGAAGAAATAGATAGCTATACCTAATGCCATCCAAATGATTAAACGCTCCCAGCTTTCTAATGGTAAAGTAGCCATTAAACCTACACAGGTAATGATACCTAAAATAGGAACAAAAGGAACAAATGGAGTTCTGAACGGACGCTCTCTATTTGGATCAGTTTTGCGTAATACCAATACACCGATACATACCAATGAGAATGCAAATAACGTACCGATAGAAACCATGTGCCCTAAATCAGATACTGGAACAAAACCAGCGAAGATACTTACAAAGAACATGAAGAAAACATTGGTTTTCCATGGCGTTCTGAATTTATGGTGGATCGAGCTAAAGAATGTAGGTAATAAACCATCTTTAGACATGGTATAGAATACTCTTGATTGACCCATTAACATTACCAACATTACAGAAGTATAACCAGCCAAAATAGCAATGATCAATCCATCTTGTAAGAAAGAATAACCTGTTACAGCAAAAGCTGTAGCAGCAGGTTTTGCATCACCAGCAAATTCTTTATAGTTTACAAGTCCTGTCATTACGTGAGCGAACAATACATATAATAAGGTACAGATCACTAACGAACCTAATATACCAATAGGCATACCTTTCTTAGGATTTTTAGCTTCTTGCGCTGCAGTAGAAACCGCATCAAAACCAATAAAGGCAAAAAACACTACAGCAGCACCACGAGCAATACCGCTCCATCCAAACTCACCAAATACACCTGTGTTAGCAGGGATATAAGGCTCATGGTTTGCACTGTTGATGTGCGACCAGCCTAAAGCGATAAATACCAATACAACAACAACTTTAACAATTACAAGGATATTATTCATTGTAGCTGATTCTTTAGTACCTCTGATCAAAACCGCAGATAGTAATATGATAATGAGAATAGCTGGTAAGTTAACCATGCCTTCGCCTTTAGCAATAAAGGTTCCGTCACCAAGTTTTAAAGATTCAAAAGGAGAAACTAATAAATTATGTGGTAGATCTATATTGTATTTATGTAAGAATTCCAATAAATACCTAGACCATGATACAGCTACGGTAGCAGCGCCTAAAGCATATTCAAGTACAAGATCCCAACCTATGATCCAAGCCATAAATTCGCCCATTGTAGCATATGAATAGGTATATGCACTACCTGCAACAGGTATCATTGAAGCAAACTCTGCGTAACATAAACCAGCAAAAGCACAAGCTAATGCAGCTAAAACAAATGAAAGAGTTACTGCAGGGCCGGCATTTTCTGCTGCTGCTATACCGGTTAATGAGAATAATCCGGCACCAATAATGGCGCCAATACCCAATGCAATAAGGCTGGTATTTCCTAATGTTCTTTTTAAGGTGCCCTCTCCACTCTCTGCCGACTCGGCAATGAGCACATCAATGGGCTTTTTCAAATTCATAATACGTTATTAAGTTTTGATTAGTTTGATAGTTTTTGAGGCGTAAACCTAAATAAAAATTATTTAAAATGAAAAACGGATTTTGTTTACAGCCCTGTTTTTTAGTAACAATTTATTGATACAAAACAGTATCAGTTTCATTTTTTAGAGTGTCAATCTGCTCATTACCTAAAGAATCTATGGTTTTATTGATTCTTAATTCTTTTTTGATTTCTACCTGATCTCCTGTTTTTGAAGCATTTACAGCAATGTAAGGCGCAATAACCAAGGATACGATAGACATCAGTTTGATTAAGATATTCATAGAAGGACCAGAGGTATCTTTAAATGGATCGCCCACCGTATCACCAGTAACCGAAGATTTATGGGGTTCTGATTTTTTATAGTGCATTTCTCCATTAATTTCAACCCCTTTTTCAAAAGATTTCTTGGCGTTATCCCAAGCACCACCTGCATTAGATTGAAATATACCCATTAAAACACCCGAAACTGTTACTCCAGCCAGCAGTCCTCCTAAAACCTCAGGACCAAATAAAAAGCCAACAGCTACAGGTGTAATTAAAGCGATTGCTCCCGGAAGCATCATTTCTCTGATTGAAGCTTGTGTTGAGATAGCAACGCATTTTTCATATTCGGGTTTTGCTTTGTATTCCATAATGCCCGGTATCTCTCTAAATTGGCGACGTACCTCTTGTACCATATCCATGGCCGCTTTTCCAACAGCTTGAATACATAATGCAGAAAATACAAATGGAATCATTCCGCCTACAAATAGGCCAGCCAAAACATCGGCCTTGTAAATATCAATAGCTGTAATACCTGCAATACCCACAAATGCAGCAAAAAGTGCTAAAGAAGTTAAGGCAGCAGATGCAATGGCAAATCCTTTTCCTGTAGCAGCAGTGGTATTACCTACTGCATCTAAATTGTCTGTTCTTTCACGAACTTCTGGAGGTAATTGGCTCATTTCGGCAATTCCACCTGCATTATCTGCTATAGGACCAAAAGCATCTATAGCCAATTGCATAGCGGTGGTAGCCATCATGCCTGCAGCAGCAATAGCAACGCCATATAAACCTGCAAAGTGATAAGAAGCCATAATGCCTGCCGCTAAAACGCAGATTGGAATTACAGTAGATTTCATCCCTACAGAAAGTCCGGCAATAATATTGGTTGCGTGTCCTGTTGAAGATTGTTGGATAATAGAATTTACAGGTGATTTTCCCATGGCAGTATAGTATTCGGTAACAATACTCATAATTGTACCTACTATAAGACCTACAATGATCGCATAGAAAACGTTCACATTGCTAAATTCGTAACCACGTAAACTTAGTGTTTCAGGCAGCATCCATTTGGTTAAAAAGAAAGAGGTGATTGCTACGATGATGATCGATGACCAGTTGCCTAAATTCAGTGCATTTTGTACGTTCGATTTTTCATCTTTAATGTTTACAAACCATGTGCCTACAATAGAAGCTAAAATTCCTAATCCACAGATCAGCATAGGTAATAATATAGGTGCCATACCACCAAAAGAATCAGCAGATACGATTTCCTGACCTAAAACCATGGTTGCTAAAATTGTAGCTACATAAGAACCGAATAAATCGGCACCCATTCCGGCCACATCACCTACGTTATCGCCTACGTTATCGGCAATGGTAGCAGGGTTGCGCACATCATCTTCAGGTATGCCAGCTTCTACTTTACCTACAAGATCAGCGCCCACATCGGCAGCTTTGGTATAAATACCGCCACCTACACGGGCAAACAGGGCAATAGATTCTGCACCTAATGAAAATCCGGTTAATACTTCTATTGCTGTTCTTAGTTCGTTGCTATTTGGACTGATTACGTTAAAATATTTTAAAAAAATAATAAATAAACTGCCTAATCCTAAAACGGCTAATCCTGCAACGCCTAGCCCCATTACGGTTCCGCCGTTAAAACTAACTTTCAAAGCTTGCTTTAAGCTCGTACGTGCAGCCTGGGTGGTTCTTACATTGGCTTTTGTAGCAGCTTTCATTCCTATATATCCGGCTGTTGCAGAAAACACAGCACCGATGATAAAAGAAATGGAAATGATCCAGCTTGAATGGATTTCCTTACCCCTAATATGGGTTATGGTACCAGAATAAGCCAATAGAGCAGCAGCTATAACGGCAAATATACTTAGGATCCTCCACTCGGCTTTTAAAAAAGCCATAGCGCCATTGGCAATATAAGTAGCAAGTTCTTTCATATTGGCATCACCTGCATCTTGTTTGTTGATCCATGCGCTTTTTACGGCCATCACCATAATGCCTATAAGGCCTAGTACGGGTATCAGATAAATTAAATTGGTTTGTAAAAAAGTCATACTTACGATTTAGTTTTTTTAGTTTTTGGTTGAGTTTAAGTGGTTTAAACAAAGATAATTTTGTTTGCCTAATAAACAAATTTTTATCAAAATGAAATAAAAAATGCTTTTTTACCTTAAAAAAGTAATTGTAATTCTGGGTCAAACCAAAGATTATTTGGTCTATGTCATAAAAAAATTATAATTAATATGCTTATGGGATGTAAAAAAATTAAAGGGTTCTTTTATATTCGCTATCACTAAACTATTAACCAGAACTAAACTGAATTATGGAAAATCTAAAAGAAGAAGAATCTTTTAAACGCGAACTAGGACTTTTTGATGGGGCTATGCTTGTTGTAGGCTCAATGATAGGCTCAGGTATTTTTATCGTAAGCTCTGATATTACCAGGCAGGTAGGGTCTGCCGGATGGCTTATTTTAATTTGGGTGCTAACTGCGCTAATTACCATGATCGCTGCTGTAAGCTATGGCGAACTGAGTGCTATGTTTCCAAAAGCAGGTGGGCAATATGTATATTTAAAAGAGGCTTATAATAAGTTAATTGCCTTTTTATATGGCTGGAGTTTCTTTGCCGTAATTCAAACCGGAACCATAGCGGCGGTAGGTGTAGCTTTTTCTAAGTTTGCAGCATACCTGTTCCCGGCTTTTAGCGATAAAAATGTACTGTATGAAATCGGTTCTTTTAAACTGAATGCAGCTCAGTTGGTATCTATAGTAACCATTATTATCTTAACATTTATAAATAGTAGGGGCGTTAAAGATGGTAAGATCTTACAAACCTTTTTAACCATTATAAAAATTCTTTCGTTGTTTGGGCTTATCGTATTTGGGTTTATGTTAGGTGCCAAAAGCGAAATATGGAATGCCAACTGGCAGGATGCTTGGACACCAAGAGCGTTTGATATGGGAACAGGCGACTGGGTTAACATTACAGGCGTAGCCTTAGTGTCGGGTGTGGCTGCATCAATGGTAGGTTCTTTATTTAGTAGCGATGCTTGGAACGGCGTAACCTTTATTGCTGGCGAAATTAGAAACCCTCAGCGTAACGTAGGCTTGAGCTTGTTCTTGGGTACCTTAATTGTAAGTGTAATCTACATTTTGGCAAATGTGATGTACCTAGCCGTACTACCTTTACAAGAAATAGCAACTGCTGCCGATGACAGGGTAGCTGTAGCGGCTGCTCAGCCTATATTTGGTAGCATGGGAACTTACATTATAGCCATCATGATCATGATTTCTACTTTTGCCTGTAACAACGGTTTGATCATGGCAGGAGCAAGGGTATATTATACTATGGCTAAAGATGGTTTGTTCTTTAAGAAAGCAAGTCATTTAAATAAATTCAACGTACCTGCGTGGGCTCTATGGGCTCAATGTGTATGGGCTTCGGCTTTATGTCTTACTGGTAAATATGGAGACCTTCTTGACTTCGTGATTATCATTGTAATGATTTTCTATATCCTTACCATTTTGGGCATCTTTATATTAAGAAAGAAAATGCCAGATGTAGAAAGACCATATAAAGCTTTTGCTTATCCGGTTTTACCTGCATTATATATCATTTGTGCTAGTGCAATCAGTATTTCCTTATTGGTATTTAAAACCAGTACTTGTGGCTGGGGCGTGTTGATCATGTTGATTGGTATCCCAGTTTATTATTTGAGTAAGCCTAAACAGTAAATCTTAAATAGACTTTTAGAGCCTGATACATTGGTAGGGAATTAACTTTATCCATTTGTATCAGGCTCATTTTATTATATTTACGAACAGATTTAAGCTGTTTACCCTATGCTTTCTGAAAATTATATCAGGCTTTTTTCTATCTTCGTGCCATGTATCGTTTGGTAAAACCTGTTTTCTTTAAATTTGATCCTGAAAGGGTACATCACTTTGTGGTTAAACGCTTAAAATGGTTTCATGATTTTTTTCCTTTAGGAAAGAAAATTCTTTGGAAATCATATCATTTCCATCATAAAGAACTAGAACGAGAGGTTTTTGGACTGAAGTTTAAAAACCCAGTAGGGTTGGCTGCAGGCTTTGATAAAAATGGAGAGTTTGTAGAGGCATTGAGCAATTTAGGCTTTGGTTTTATTGAAGTGGGTACAGTTACACCTTTACCACAGCCCGGGAATGATAAACCTAGGATGTTTAGGCTTAAAGAAGATGAGGCGATCATTAACCGTATGGGTTTTAATA
>DDEP01000076.1 GCA_002336465.1 Pedobacter sp. UBA1951 | reverse complement strand
TAAAAGAACATAACATTATCGCAATAAAAAGTAGATTGGTTCTCATAGGAATGGCCAACATGATAAAAGCAGCTGCAATAAAACCTACTGTAACCGCATTTACTCCCGACAATGAATATTTAATACTGGCTATCTTTTTAAGGTCGTCCCAAAACGGCACAATAAATAGCACCAGAATTAAACCCGGAAGGTTTATACCTAATACTGCAAGTAAACCGCCTACCAATTGCCCGTTAAAACCATAACCACCATGTTTCATACTTAAAGCCCCAACATAACTCGTAAAAGAAAATGTAGGGCCGGGCAATACCTGCTGAAACGCAAAACCTGAAAGAAAATCTGTTTGAGAAACATAATGCTTCATTTGCACAAACTCGGTATATAGCATAGGAACCAACACCTGTCCGCCACCAAAAATAAAGATACCGTTACGATAAAAGTTTTCAAACAGCCTGATGGGTAAACTAAAAGGCGATGTTTTGTTGATGATTCCCCCTAACATGGCCATAATGAGTAAAACACCTACAAAATATCCTAGCTTTTTAGGGTTTATGTTTGAAAATAATTTAACCCTTACCTGAGTTTCTTCTTGAGGTGTAGCAATAGCCGAAGAAATCATTCCACCTATTAAAATAGCTAAAGGAAAAACATAAGCCTCCCTTAAAATTAGAGTACTTACTAAGGCTCCAAATGCCAAAAAGAATGTAACCTGATCTGTAAGTACCTTTTTCCCTAATTGATAAGCACCGTAAGCAACTATCCCCAAAGCTATAGGATGTACATACTCCAGAATGTCGATAAATTTTCGTTTCTGGTCTAACATTGAGTAACTTATGGCAACAAAGGTCATAACCGCTGCCGAAGGAAGGATCCAGATTAAAAAGGTAAGAATAGCCAAGCTTAAACCACCCACTTTATAGGCTATGCCCACCAAGGTCTGTGTTGATGCTGGACCAGGTAAAACCTGTGATAAAGCGTTTAATTCAAGAAGTTCTTCTTCGTTTACGAATTTTACATTCGTAACAAAATACCTTAATAATAATGCAATATGAGCCTGCGCCCCACCAAATGAAGTAAAGGTAAATAACAGAACATTTCTTAAAAACAATAATCGCTTATTTCCCATTTAAGGCAAAATAAATTAAAGATTAATCATCCTCATAATCTAACCCTGCTGCACTATTGTACGCTCCTTGCAATTCTGATAATGCATGCATATCTCTTTTTTCTCTTGCTGCCTGCATTCCCTTCTGGTAAATTTCTATAGCTTTATCTTTGAGGTTGAGTTTCTCGTATAATTTCCCTAAATGGTAATAAGTACCTACATATGCCGGATGTTTTTCTGTCAGTTGTAAATAATATTTTAAGGCGTTATCATCATCATTAATCGCATTATACTCTGTTGCAATCGCATACAGGATAAAACTATCGTTAGGATCTGCTGATAAAAATTCGAATAACTTCTCTAATCGGTTGTTTTGCATTTTAAATCACTGCTTTTTTAATTAAATTTGCAAAAAGACAATTTACGGGAAATGCTTCTTAATGTTAAAAAGAAGCCTGACTCATTACCTTTAACAAATGTAAACATATGAAAATTTTAGTGTGTATTAGTAACGTTCCGGATACAACCACAAAAATAACTTTTACATCCGATAATACCCAATTCAATACTGCAGGCGTACAATACATTGTTAATCCCTATGATGAAATAGCTTTATCAAGAGCTATTGAATTATGTGAAGGCGGTAAAGGCACTGTAACAGTAATCAATGTAGGCGAAAGTGCTACAGAACCTACCATTAGAAAAGCATTAGCCATTGGTGCAGACGATGCTGTAAGGGTAAATGCAGCTCCAAGAGATGCTTATTTTGTAGCATATCAAGTTGCGCAGTATGCCAAAGCCAATGATTATGATATGATATTATGTGGTAGAGAATCTATTGATTACAATGGTTCTCAGGTAGCTGCTATGATTGGAGAATTCTTAGATATCCCTTCTATTTCAATCATAAAAAAATTAGATGTTGATGGTAATACAGCCATTATTGAACGCGAAATTGAGGGTGGAAAAGAAGTGGTAACAGTTACAGGCAAATTTGTGGCCAGTTGTGCAGAAGGTACAGCCGAACCAAAAATCCCTAATATGAGAGGCATTATGTCTGCAAGAACCAAGCCTTTACAGGTTATTGAGGCAGAACAAATTGATGAGCTAAGTAAAATTTCAAAGTTCGAAACCCCTGCCCCTCGCAGTTCGGTAAAATTAATTCCTGCTGACAATGCGGGAGAATTAATTAATTTATTGCACACCGAAGCAAAAGTTATATAATTAATCTCAATTAAGGAAAACATAATTTTAAAACAAATGTCTCCTTTATTGGAGATTGGAGGTAAAAATGTCAGTATTAGTATATGTAGAACAGGTTGATGGTAAATTTAAGAAATCAGTATATGAAGCTGTTTCTTATGCAAAAGCCATTGCAGATAATCAAAATACAAATTTAACAGCGGTATCTATTGGCAATGTTGCCGATAGTGAGTTAAATGAACTGGGAAAATACGGTGCTTCAAAAGTATTGAACGTAAATACAGACCAACTTAAACAGTTTGTTAATCAGGCATACGCGGCTGTTATTGCCGAAGCGGCTAAAAAAGAAAATGCAGATATCGTAGTTTTATCTAATTCATTTTCGGGTAAAGGCCTTGCTCCACGTATAGCCGTAAAATTAAAAGCAGGTTTAATTGATGGTGCTGTTGAACTTCCTGTAACAGACGGAGGTTTTTCTGTGAAAAAAACCGCATTTTCAGGTAAAGCTTTTGCTATTACTACATTAACTTCTGCTAACAAGGTTATCGCTTTAAACCCAAATGCTTTTGGTGTTAAAGAAAACCCTGTAAGTATTGCTATAGAAGCCTTTACACCTGAAGTTAAAGCTACTGATCTTAGCACTATTGTTAAAGAAATCGTAAGAGCAACCAATAAAGTTTCACTTCCTGACGCAGAAATCGTTGTTTCTGGCGGTAGAGGTTTAAAAGGGCCAGAAAACTGGGGAATGGTTGAAGAATTGGCTGACTTACTTGGTGCAGCTACAGCCTGTTCAAAACCGGTTTCTGATGCAGACTGGAGACCACACTCTGAGCACGTTGGCCAAACTGGTATTGCTATCAGTCCAAACTTATATATTGCTATCGGTATTTCAGGAGCAATTCAGCATTTAGCTGGTGTAAGTTCATCTAAAGTTATTGTTGTAATCAACAAAGACCCAGAAGCACCTTTCTTTAAAGTTGCCGATTACGGAATTGTAGGTGATGCATTTGAGGTGGTACCTAAAGTTATTGAAGCGTTAAAAGCATACAAGGCCTAGTTTTACAACGTTATGTATATAGTCTTTTGGGTATTAAACCCAAAAGACTTAATCTTTGATATGAAAAAAGTAAAACTTGATATTGTAGGTTTATCATATAGTCAGACACAATCAGGAGCTTATGCCTTGGTTTTGGGTGAGGTTAATGGTAGAAGAAGATTACCCATTGTAATTGGTGCTTTCGAGGCTCAGGCCATAGCTATTGAAATTGAAAAAATGACCCCTACCCGGCCTTTAACTCATGATTTGTTTAAATCGCTGGCTAATGCTTTTGAAATAAAAATTAATGAAGTCTTAATTTACAATTTGGTTGATGGTGTTTTCTACGCAAAACTAATCTGTACCAACGACCAACAAACTATAGAAATTGATGCAAGAACATCTGATGCAATAGCCATTGCGGTAAGATTTAATGCGGCAATCTATACTTATGAATTCATTTTGGCCTCGGCAGGAATTCTAATCGAGGGCAACGATTTTCTTTTCCTTGAAAATATAGAAGGTGTTAACAAAGACTCTGATGCACAGAATATCACTAGCCCTCCTTCTGATTTTGGTTATCAGTCTTATAGCTTGGAGGAACTAAAACAGAAATTAGAAGAGGCTTTAGCTGAAGAGGCTTATGAAAAAGCAGCCAAAATAAGAGATGAAATTAACAAGCGAAATGCAGGTAAATAACCTGCATTTTTTCGTTTAGCTGCTTTTCTCACAATGAAATTGCTGTTTTTTTTCAAATAAATCCTATCTTCAAATCCTTAACTTTTAAACTAAACAAAATTTAACCCATATGAATGTTAAGTTTCGCTTAACCGTAATGAATTTCATGCAATTCTTTGTTTGGGGTGCATGGTTATTAACAATTGCAAACTATTGGTTTGGAACCAAACAATGGGATGGTACTCAGTTTGGAAAAATATTCGCAACAATGGGCTTTGCTTCTTTATTTATGCCTACTTTAACGGGTATCATAGCCGATAAATGGGTCAATGCCGAACGTTTATATGCTTTAATGCATATTCTATATGCTGCTGTACTTTTTTATATACCGCAAGTTCAAAATCCCGACGATTTTTTTGGCGTAATGTTATTGGCCATGTGTTTTTATATGCCAACCATATCATTAGCTAATTCCATATCTTATACAACCCTAAAATCCAATAACTTAGATGTAGTTAAAGATTTCCCTCCCATACGTGTATGGGGAACTGTGGGCTTTATCGTTGCCATGTGGGTAACCAATCTAAGCGGAAGCAAGGCTTTAGCTGCTCAGTTTTATATTGCGGGTGCTGGAGCCTTATTTTTAGGTATCTACGCATTAACTCTGCCTAAATGCAGACCAGCCAAACTTATTTCAGAAAAAGCTTCTTTAAGCGAAACTTTGGGTTTAGGTGCATTTAAATTGTTTGCCAATTATAAAATGGCTCTTTTCTTTATATTTTCTATGTTTTTAGGAGGAGCTTTACAATTGACCAATGCTTACGGCGATGTATTCTTAGATGAGTTTAAGCATTTCCCAAAATATGCCAACTCCTTTGTGGTGAAATACTCTACCATCATCATGTCTATTTCACAGATATCAGAGACACTGTTTATCCTTGCCATTCCGTTCTTCTTAAAACGCTTTGGTATTAAAAGGGTAATGATCATTGCCATGATGGCTTGGGTATTCCGTTTTGGCCTGTTTGCTTATGGTGATCCTGCCGGAAACTTATGGATGATTATTTTGTCATGTATCGTTTATGGTATGGCCTTCGATTTTTTCAATATATCTGGTTCATTATTCGTAGAAACTTCTACCACGCAGAAAAACCGTTCTTCGGCACAAGGCCTTTTCATGATGATGACCAATGGTTTTGGTGCCGTTTTCGGAAGTTTGGTTTCAGGATGGATGATCGATAAATATTTTACCAAATCGTTTAACAATGTAAATGAGTTGGCAACTTTTGTAGATAGTTCTTCTTCTAATTCACATTTACTTGATTTCATCAAAGAACAAGGCGTTACTTTAATGAATGATGGTACTTTTAGCAAGGCATTAATGATGAAAGACTGGCATCACATATGGCTTTCGTTTACAGTTTATGCTTTGGCCATTACCATATTATTTGCATTGATGTTTAAACATAAACATACACGTGCTGAAGAAGAAGCTATTGAAAGAATATCACATTAATTTTTTTGCGGAGTTTTATTCATGTCATCCAATAACCTTAGAAAAGAAAAAGACTGCTTAAATTGCGGACATACAGTTGAAGATCGATACTGCCCTCATTGTGGACAAGAGAACATAGAGCTAAAAGAAGATGCGTTGCATATGCTATCGCATACCATAGCAGATTACTTTCATTTTGAGCATAAGTTTTTTGGTACATTAAAACCTCTTTTGCTAAAGCCCGGATTTCTTACCAAAGAATATGTTGCTGGTAAACGGATGTCTTATTTACATCCTGTGAAAATCTATATTTTCATCAGCATCGTTTTCTTTATTTTTATTTTAGGCGGCGAAAAAGCCGATAAAAAAAATAAAGTTATAGAAGAGAGCAATACCACAAAAACCGAAAAATCTACAGATACTGCAGCTTTTGATGATATTTCAGAACTTAAAGAAGTACTTAGGTACATTCCCATAGAAAAAACGGTTAAAGATAGCATCATCAGGCAGGCTGAAAATGATATTAAGACCAAAGGAAGTACTAAGGTAGATTTCAACAAAAAAATCAGTGAGCGTAACTTCTTAAAAAAGACAAAACCTAAAGAAGAAACGGTTGAAGAATACGAAAAAAATCAAAGAGCTCTTCCTAAAGAGAAAAGAGATGGTTTCCTAGAAAATTATTTCAAAAAGAAAAACATAGAATTCAATCACTACGAAGATCCTGGTAAAGAATTTAAAAAGAGCATTCTGCATAATGTTCCTAAAATGATGTTTGTGCTTTTACCTCTTTTTGCCTTAATTCTTAAACTAGTATATATCAACAAGAAGAAGTATTACTATGAGCATCTTATTTACTCGTTCCATGTACATTCTGCTTTGTTTTTATCAGTACTGATCTGTATGTTCTTAACATGGGCAACAGGCTTCGTATTCAATATCAGTAACTGGCTTATTTTTGCCTGTATGATTTATATGACATGGTACATTTACAAATCATTAAGGGTATTTTACGGAGGTAGAAAATGGGGAACCATCCTCAGGTTGTTTTTACTCTTCTTATTATACAATATCTTATTCTCATTTTGCGCTATATTGTTAATTGGAGTAAGCTTTATTCTGGTTTAACATAAAGCATAAACATAACAAGCACAAAAAAATCCGGTAATGATCATTACCGGATTTTTTATTTTATTAGAATTTACTTTTAAAGCAAACCTTATTTATTCATGGTTTTATTTACCTCTCCGGTATAAACCTGACGTGGGCGGCCAATAGGCTCTTTATTTTCTTTCATTTCTTTCCATTGTGCAATCCATCCCGGTAAACGGCCTAATGCAAATAACACGGTAAAGAATTCAGAAGGGAAACCCAATGCACGATAAATGATACCTGAATAGAAATCTACGTTTGGATATAATTTTCTTTCGATAAAATAAGGATCTGTCAATGCAGCTTCTTCTAAACGTTTAGCAATTGCCAATACCGGATCATTAATACCTAAGCTTTCTAGAATGTCATCACAAGCTTTTTTAATGATTTTTGCTCTTGGATCAAAGTTTTTGTAAACTCTGTGTCCAAAGCCCATCATACGGAAAGGATCATTTTTATCTTTAGCTTTAGCAATCCATTTATCGGTATCTCCTCCATCCTCTTTAATACGTTCAAGCATTTCAATTACAGCCTGGTTTGCTCCACCATGCAATGGGCCCCATAAGGCAGCTATACCAGCTGAAACAGAAGCATATAAATTACAGTCTGAAGAACCTACGATACGTACTGTAGATGTAGAACAATTTTGCTCGTGATCTGCGTGCAAGATCAAGAGCTTATTCATCGCACTTACGATTTTAGGATTTACCTCATAATCTTCTGTACGTTGTCCAAATGTCATCCATAAATAATTGGTTACGTAATCGTATTTATTCTTTGGATAAATAAGTGGGTGGCCTAAAGATTTTTTATAGATAAAAGCTACGATGGTAGGTAGTTTAGCCAATAATTTAATAATGGTCAGGTTTAGCTCTTCGTAGGTTTGATTTTGTTTAAAGCTTTCAGGATAAAAAGTGGCTAGTGAAAAAACAAGTGATCCCAATTGTGCCATAGGATGTGATTTTGATGGAAAACCATCAAAAAATTTCTTCATATCCTCGTGTATCAGTGTATGCATACTGATCGTGTTCTGGAAATTCTCTAATTCTTGGGCACTTGGTAATGTACCATATATTAAAAGGTAAGCTACTTCAAGGAACGAAGCTTTTTCAGCCAGTTCTTCAATAGGATATCCTCTGTATTTTAAAATCCCCTCTTCTCCATCTAAAAAAGTTATCGCACTTTTAGTAGAACCTGTATTTTTATATCCAAGATCCAGTGTGATATGACCGGTAAGGTCTCTTAATTTTGAAATATCAATGGCTTTTTCATTCTCGGTTCCGGTTATAATCGGAAATTCATAACTCTTGCCATCTATTTTAATTTCTGCGTTAGCTGACATATATTGTTTATTTATGTATTATGATAATTCGTTCTTAATGTTAAGGTAACTATGCTTTATTAAGCTAATGTTATTTTGTTTTTATTTCTTCTGTTACAGCGCCACATTCAAGCATCTCATCTCCGTAATAAGGATTTTGAATCTTTTTCTCAGATGATAACCAGTCTCCCCCATCTCCTTTGTTTGCCATGGGACAGTGCTGTACATAAATAGTACCTGCTGTTAATTCTGCATGTTTAAACATTGGAATAAGCTCAGTATTTAGGGCTGTAAATTGCTTACGCTGCTCTTTAAGATCTGTAGAGTTATTTATCGAAGTTGCAATTTGCGCTGCATTTTCACACCCGTTAAAGTTTGTAAGTTCTTTTGATAATGCAAGTGCAGCATTTTTTGCCTCCTCGGCATTACTTTTTACAAGATTGTCTTTTAATTGGGTATAGGATATATAGATGTTCTTCAGTTTTTCATCCTTAAATGTTACTGTTACCTGTTCTACAGTTTCTTTTTCTGTATGAGTGCTAGTCTTGGTATTATTACATGCAGTTATAAAAGCTACTAATGCAATAATACTCATGTATTTTTTTATGGACATCATCCGGTTTTAAATTGGTGTTTCACTTGTTAATAAGCAAATTTTATTGCTCGTTTTTTAACCTGCTCAAAATAACATTTATATTTCTAAAATAATAGAAAAAGCCCCGATAAATTATCAGGGCCTTGATAAAATTATATTGTAATTATATTTCCAGGTTCATTTTATAGTTTAAAACCGTATGCCAAACGTAAGCCTACATAACCTGCAGTTCCATTTTTAGAATAGCCTTCATATTTGGCAGCTAAATCAACACCACTGCTCCATGCATATCCAACGGCAGGTGAAAATACAAAAGCTGTTCCTGTACCATTACTAGTACCAAAACCTGCTCCTACTTCTGCCAAACCATAGGCACCTGCACCTGAAGGATTAAAGAAGTATTTTAAACCTGCTTTTACTGGAATAAAACCTATACTACCGCCTCCAAATTTATCTTTTACAGAAAAATTGGTATATCCTGCAGTGATTGGAACTGAAAGTTGTTTATCTACATCTAATTGGTAACGCAAGTCTCCACCTATGGCAAAACTATAGGCATCATCTGTAGGTGCTCCTAAATTTAGACCTATACCTAATTTTGGACCTGTCTGAGCATGTACAGTATTTGAAAAAGTAAATAACATAGCTAGGGCAGCTACTGCCACGACCATAATTTTTGGGTTTCTTTTCATAGTTTTTAATATTCCGTTAATTTATTTATCAGTTTAACTTAATTTATTATTTATATTCTTACCCAAACTGTATGCCACACTATATAAAAATAATCATAACAAACTAAAAAACAAACAATTACAATAAATTCATTATTAAAAATAAATGTATGATTTTTGCAAAAATGTATGTCAAAGTAAACAATCTTACTTTCTAAAGCTTTTTCTTCCAGTTTTTTAATTCATTTAAACTAAAATGATAGTTAACTGTTACTCCCAAATGCTTACCGTTAACTTCATCTCCCTCTCCACTTCTTCTCTTGAATTTTCTCTTGCTCCTTTCTTCTTCCCAGATAGGTTTTAATTCTGAAACCAAACGGTAATAATATTTTTCTTCACCTTTTTCAAGTACACATGGTCTGTTCAACAGAATCCAAAACAAAAAGATTGGTTTCTTTATTTTTTCCTCTATTTCAAAATACCTTAACAGGTCACTTTCGTTCAGTGCTATTGTTTCAGAAGGCTTTAAGTTACTTTGTGGAAGGTGTTTTTGTACAGCCATGAACGTACGACGTTGAACTTTCACTTCGATGTAAAAAATGATTTTATTCTGGGAAAGGACTTGTAAGTCAGGATAGTGGCTTTCAGTGGTTTTTTCTGCCTTGAAGCGTGTATTCTGATTAATATAATTGATTAATTTTTGCTCATAACGAGATGAAAATTCGGCATCTTTATCAAAAATGTAAGTATTCTTACTTGTGCCTTCGCATTTTGTCAGGCAGGTTTCGCAGTTAAATATAAAAGGATTATGCTGCGAAACGTTTTTCATAACATTTTAATAATTGGTTATAATGAGGTGGGTTACAGCTCTGTTATTGCGGCCCCGCACGTTGTAAGTGTAATTCTTATTAAAAGTTACGATTTTTATTTCAGGATGAGTATATATTTCTCTGATAAATACCGTTTCTTTGATAACCAGCATCCATTTGGCTTTAGTATGCTTTAAAAAATCTGCCAAACGTTGTTGGTCTTTTTGTGTAAAAGCATTCTGATCATATTCAGAGAACTCACTATCATAAGGTGGATCAAGGAAGATGAAATCGGATTCCTTGGGCTTTACGTCCTTTAAAAAAGCTTCAAAATCTAAATTATATGCCTGTACTGAACCAAAAAGTTTTTTAATTTCATCAGAAAATAAGTGGTCGGCTTTCTTCTTAAAATTCTTTCGATTATAGGCAATGCCTCCATATGGTATATTAAAATCGCCTTTGCTATTATATCTAAACATGGAACCGTAACAGAATTCACGTACAAAAAACCAATTCGCAGCAGCTTTTTCATCTGCAAGCAGGGTTTTTCCACTATATTTCTGATTGAGTAAGTTTCTGAAAAACAGATAAAAACCACTCTTAATACCGGTTTCAAAATGATTTTTTAATTCATTAGTCGTAAAAACCCTATTTTCTTTTTTTACGATTCGTTTAATCCGTCTTGTTTTATCGATTATACTATCAACCACATATTTCATGAAAAGCGCTTCATCAATGATGAATTCACTGGCTCTTAATGTTGTAGTTTGTTTAAACCGCACAGACACATCGTTCATTATTCTTTCAGAAAACGTTGCAAGTTCCTTCTCAGAAAAAATACATTCAGAAAAATAAGTTTGGTGTACAAGCCAAAGTTCCTGCACCATGGTCGTAATCTCATCCCATGCATTTACATATGCATAAACAGCGTTTTTAAACTGCTCATTATGAATGTTCTTATAGAAAGAAATCAGGTCTGTGCTTTTGTCATTAATAAGAGCAGGAGTTTGCGGCTGTAACGCAAAGAACACTCCTCCTCCTCCAAAAAATGGCTCTATGTATCTCTTAAAGCCTGGAATATATCTTTCAAATAAAGCAAATTCATTGTATTTCCCTCCCGTCCATTTGATGATAGGCTTTATTTTATTCCTCATTCTGTTCTCGTAAATATGATGCGTCAAACTGATTTCTAATAAGTTCTAATACCTGTTCTGTTATATTACCGCTGTTTGTATCAATCCAGTTAATTTTAACTCCATCTTTTTCCATTTTCCTAAAGAATGTCATTTGTCTTTTAGCAAACTGGCAAATGGCTGTACCTAAACGTTCTTTTAGCTGTTCAAAACTAAGTTCTCCATCCAAATAAGCAACCACAAATTTATATTCAAGTCCGTAAAAAACAAGCATTTCTTTACTTACACCTGCATGAATTAAAGTTTTCACTTCTTCTATCAAGCCATTGCTCAGTCGATTATCTAAGCGGTTTAAAATTCTTTTTCTACGGGTTTCTACTTCCGAATACAACCCTACCACTAAATAATTGAGCTCTGGTCTTTTAGCAAAATTAATTTTATGGTATTTCAAGTAGTCCGCTATTTCTATAGCTCTTAGCAATCGTTTTTCTGAATTAAAATCGGCATGTTGGTAGAATTCTTCTGGGTAAGTTTTGAGGTATTTTTGAAGCTCT
>DDEP01000011.1:13644-16574 GCA_002336465.1 Pedobacter sp. UBA1951 | reverse complement strand
AGATCTGCTAAAATCAGAACCTATAATTATCCGCAAGGAAGAGTAACAGATCACCGTATCGGTTTAACACTTTATAATTTGCCAGCAATAGTTAACGGAGAGATACAAGAATTAATAGACAAGCTTCAATTTGCAGAGAATGCCGAAAAGATGAAAGAAGGAGCGGTTAATTAATCCTAAAATAATTGCATAAGGAATAAAGATTGCGGATGTGATTTTTTTTCTGACTGGATAACAGCTTGTTATAAATATTTTAAAATATTTGTTGCAAAACAAATAAAACAAGCTATATTTGCAAACCCAAACAGAAAGACAATGTCTGAAGTTAGGAAAACGGTTCGGTAGTTCAGCTGGTTAGAATGCCNNAATTGGTCCGGTAGTTCAGTTGGTTAGAATACATGCCTGTCACGCATGGGGTCGCGGGTTCGAGTCCCGTCCGGACCGCAAAATAAAGCCTTGTAGCAATTTGTTACAAGGCTTTTTGCTTTTTAAGCTATTCCCTTTATTTCTTAATCATAGCATAAGAGTAGAATAATTATTCCAAAAACGTGGCACACGGGCATTTTTTTCTACATTTTTTAGCAAGAACAGCCCTTTCAAACCATGTTGTTTCCAATAAAAAGAAATGGTTTTAAAATTGATATAAATTATACAACTCACTGTTAACGGGTAAAAACAGAGAGGGTGCCTACATAAACAAAATAGGTTTAACGAATGCAAGCACTCGTGGTATCGCCCATTGCGATAATTAGACTTATTTGCTTATGGCATTTGAGGTACAGATCATGTGCGTGAACAAAACAACTAAACCAGACCCTCACAAAAGAATAAGTAGTATTGGAGGAGAGCATAAGGGCAAGAAATGGCATATTTCTGTTGAAACAGCTATTAGAGGAATGGAAGCAGGTCATTGGGAGTTTTATACGCTTATTAACGATCAGAAAAGATACGTTGAGATAGCTGTTTCTACTCAGGGGAACAAATACTTGAGAACCAGTGGTAGCACAGATACTTTAGACCTTATAGGTTTGGAAAATTGTACAGTACATGATTAAACTTAGCCTAGCCCCGGAGAAATCCGGGGTTTATTTTGTTGAGCTTCTCTTATATCTAATTATTCCTTTTTAGTAAAACTACGGCATTCTTAATGAATATATCGGGTTATTTTGATGTGATTTAAGAATCAAGAAACACTCTTGATCCCAAAATATTAAAAACCAAATGGTTAAAGAGGCTGTTGTTTCTTTAAACTCTAACTTAAATCATTATGAAAAAGTATTTCTTATTATTAACTATCGGCATTGCAATGCTTTTAGGATCATGTTCTATGCCAGGAAGAGAAATTGCCCAGGCTATGTTAAACTCAACAAAAGATAATACCCCTATAGGTACAGCTAAATTTTATAGTCAGGCGGGAGGTAAAATAAAGATGGACCTGGAGCTTAATTTTCCCGAAAGAGCAGACAGTACCGTAGCAGTTCATTTTCATGAGCATGGAGATTGCGGAAATATGGGAGAAAATACACATGGTCATTGGAACCCCACTAATGAACCACATGGTAAATGGGGAAGTGCTACCTATCATTCAGGTGATATTGGGAATATCAAATTAGATAGTAAAGGACATGCTACACTTAGTGTAACCACAGATAGATGGAGCGTAATGGCTAATGATCCTAAAAATATTATTGGTAGAGGTATTATAGTTCATGGTGGTACAGATGATTATGTTACACAACCAACAGGCAATTCTGGGCCAAGAGTAGGTTGTGGTGTAATTGAAGAAGTAAAATAAACTTAAAAGGAGCTTGTTTAGATACGCTTGCATAAATCCTCATATTTAAGTTTTTAGACAAGCTCTTTATGTAATTCGTAAGTGAATGTCATCCTCATTAAAACCGAACTTTAATATGGCAACACTTACTACTCCTCGTAATGGCAAGGCCGTGAAAGGAAAATCAAAAACATTAGCACCAAGTATAGATTTAACTGCAATGGTGGATCTAGCTTTCTTGCTGATTACATTCTTTATGCTGACAACCTCTCTGAGCAAAATGAATGCTATGGAAATTGCTAAACCTGTTGAAAGTAAAGAACCTATAGATTTAGCAGAATCCAGAACAATGACCATTCTCTTAGGTAAGCATAATCAGGTAGTTTATTATATGGGAGAAGCTAGAAAAGCAACCATGTATCAAACAGACCTATCTAGTATACAAAAACAGATAGCTCAAAGTAAAAGAATGGTAGCTCAGAAACATCGTAATGACGCCTCAAAATTTATGATAGTTATCATTAAGCCTACTTCAGGCTCTAATTACAAGAACTTTGTAGATGTTATGGATGAAATGAACATTGGCGCTGTAAAGTCTTATTTTATTGATGATAAGAATATTTCAGAGCAAGAAAAGATGTTTATGACACAAAGAGGGATATAAAAACAAAAGGCCGACTGGAAAGTCGGCCTTTGTGATGAAATGAGATGATTATAAGCTGAATGCAGCTTTTACTTGGTCAACAAAATCAAGTTTTTCCCAAGTGAATAATTCCACTGTAACCGATTTTTCTTCGCCATTTGGAGATTTGAAAGTTTTCGTTACTGTTTCAGGTTTACGGCCCATATGACCATAAGCCGCTGTTTCACTATAAATAGGATTTCTTAGTTTTAAACGTTGTTCGATGAAATACGGGCGCATGTCAAAAATGCTTTCTACAATCGTAGCGATCTCGCCATCTGTTTTATTTACTTTAGCAGTGCCATAAGTATTGATATAAATACCCATTGGCTTGGCTACACCAATCGCATAAGAAACCTGCACTAAAATTTCATCAGCCACACCTGCCGCAACTAAATTTTTTGCAATATGACGGGTTGCATAAGCCGCGCTTCTATCTACTTTACTTGGGTCTTTTCCTGAGAAAGCACCACC
>DDEP01000011.1:1013-13616 GCA_002336465.1 Pedobacter sp. UBA1951 | reverse complement strand
GGAATTAAAATGTTGATTAAATCTTCTTTGATTTTTGCTAACATCTTTTCTTCTACATCAAAATCATCGTGTTGGGTAGAGATTACGATGGCATCTATACGAACAGGTTTGTTGTGGTCATCGTACTCTAGAGTTACCTGCGATTTAGCGTCAGGACGTAAATAAGTGATTTCTTTATTTTCACGACGTAGAACGGCTAATTCCTGTAATAATTTATGAGAAAGGTTTAGTGCCAAAGGCATATAATCTGCCGTTTCGTTGGTAGCATAACCAAACATCATCCCCTGATCTCCGGCTCCCTGCTCTTCTTTGGTTGTTCTGTCAACGCCTTGGTTAATGTCTTGAGATTGCTCATGTATGGCCGATAATACACCGCATGAATTGGCCTCAAACATATACTCACTTTTAGTATAGCCAATTTTTTTAATTACATCTCTGGCAATTTGTTGCACGTCTAAATAGGTTTTAGATTTTACCTCTCCTGCCAAAATCACTTGACCTGTAGTTACAAGAGTTTCACAAGCTACTTTAGATTCGCTGTCAAAAGCTAAAAAGTTATCAATTAACGCGTCTGAAATTTGGTCAGCAATTTTATCTGGGTGACCTTCAGATACAGATTCTGATGTAAATAAATACGACATCTAATTTTTTTAATTTAATTAAACAAAACAATAAAAAATTAAAGTGTTTGACGCCCGATAGGTTGTAAAAGAGAAGTGTAGGAATAAAATTAGCACTTTTTTTTACGTGGTTGCAATCAGTCTATTCTCTAATAGATTAGCAAATCAGTCCACCTTAACGGCACAAAAGTAGTGTAATAAATTTTAATACTCAAAAATTATCAATTATTTTGTCGCTCAAATCCTTATGTCTTTACAAAAGTATAACATTCTGTTCGTGATCAATCCTATTTCCGGTGGAAAAAAAAAGGGTCGTATACCTGCTTTGATCAGTAAATATTTAGATGAAACGAAATTTAATGCTAAGTATGTCTTTACTGAAAAAGAAGGTCATGCTACAGAAATAGCCGCAGAAGCTGCAACTAAGAACATAGCTATTATTGTGGCTGTAGGAGGCGACGGAACCATAAATGAAATTGCCAGTAGTTTGGTAAATACCAATGTAAGTTTAGGGATCATACCATTTGGTTCGGGTAATGGTTTAGCTAGGTTTTTGGGCATACCAATGACAACGAAAGGGGCTGTTAAATATCTCAATTTATTGAACATACAAGCAATTGATTCTGCCCAACTAAATGAAAGACGCTTTTTTAATATGGCAGGCATGGGTTTTGATGCTCATATAAGTGCTGTTTTTGCTGGAAATAAAAGCCGAGGCTTAAAAAGCTATGTTAAATTGGGTCTTAAAGAAATCACTTCTTATAAGGCACAACGCTATAAATTAGAAATAGATGGTGTATTTTATGAGCGAGATGCATTTGCAATTAGTATAGCTAACTCATCCCAATATGGCAATAACGTATATATATCACCAAAATCTTCTCTAACAGATGGCTGGTTAGATGTTTGCATTATAAAACCTATACCCTTGTTTAAATTACCTGTCTTAGCTTATGAAATGATTGCAGCAAAGACTCATAATTCATCTTTGGTAGAAATTATAAGAGGCAAAGAAATTAAGATCATTAGGAACAAGCCAGACTCTATTCATCTGGATGGAGAACCTTTTCAGATGGAGAAAAATATTGATATTAAAATAGAACCAGCATCGTTAAATATAATTGTAGGCAAACTTTAAAATATTAAACCGTGAGCAAGCAGAAAAAAAAGACTTATAATGATTTTGGTGGAATTATGTTTTCTACAAATCCTGATTTTGAGTTTATAGACGAACAACCTCAACAGGAAGAAACACTGCCTAATGCAAAACAGGATTTAAGGATATTATTAGATCGGAAGAATAGAGCAGGAAAAACGGCTACAGTAATTACTGGTTTTAGGGGTAAAGATGAAGACCTGCAAGTATTGGGCAAAACTTTAAAGACCAAATGTGGCGTGGGAGGAAGTGCAAAAGATGGAGAAATTATTATACAAGGAGATTTCAGAGATAAGATTTTACAATACCTTTCAGATCAAGGTTATAGAGTAAAAAAATCAGGTGGATAGCCTGTATAACTAATTGTATGTTAGTGGTTTGTTGAATAGTGTAAAAGCGACAATAAGTAAAAAAATATTTTAAAAAAAGTGGTTTTCCACACCAGACTCTGTAGCTTTGGGCTTTCAAAAAACCAAAAGATATGAACAGTTTAAGTGAACGGAAACTTGATTTGAGCTATCTAGATCTAAAACCCAAGACCGTTAAATACCAACTAACGGTAGCCCAATTAGTAGAAGAGGCCCTTAAGAATGGGGAGGGTACTTTGGCAGATTCAGGAGCTTTAGCTATTGACACAGGTAAATTTACAGGAAGATCACCTAAAGATCGTTTTATTGTTGCCGATACATTAACCGAAGATACTGTATGGTGGGGCGATATTAATATTAAAATCTCCCAAGAGCATTTTGAAGGATTATACCAGAAAATGCTTCAGTTTATCGCACAAAAAGAAGTATATGTAAGAGATGCATATGCTTGTGCTAATGAAGATTATAAAACTACAATAAGAGTTATTACCGAACATGCTTTTCAAAACCTGTTTGCAAATAACCTATTTTTAAGATACGAGTCTGAAGAGTTGCCTGCTCAACCAGAGTGGACAATTATAGCCATGCCATCTTTTATGGCAAATCCTGAAGTGGATGGCACAAGACAGTCGAACTTTTCTATTTTAAACTTTTCGAAGAAAATTATCCTAATAGGAGGAACGGCATATACGGGCGAAATTAAGAAAGGTATCTTTTCTGTATTGAACTATATATTGCCTACCCAAAGAAACACGCTTTCAATGCACTGTTCTGCCAATGTTGGCATGGATGGAGATACCGCAATTTTCTTTGGTTTATCAGGAACTGGCAAAACTACACTTTCTGCAGATCCTAATAGACCCCTTATAGGAGATGATGAGCATGGTTGGGGAGAGAACGGCGTGTTTAATTTTGAAGGAGGATGTTACGCTAAATGTGTAGATTTAACGGCTGAAAAAGAACCTCAAATCTATAATGCCATTAAATTTGGAGCATTACTAGAAAACATTAATTATTTTAAAAATACACGTACGGTAGATTTCTCTAATATTGAGAAAACAGAGAACACACGTGTTGCTTATCCGTTAAATCACATTGAAAATGCCATTATTCCATCTGTAGGACCTATTCCTAAAAATATATTCTTCTTAACTGCAGATGCTTTTGGCGTATTGCCTCCAATCTCTAAATTAACTCCTGGACAAGCAATGTTCCATTTTATTTCGGGCTATACCGCAAAAGTTGCTGGAACAGAAGCAGGTGTTACAGAGCCTCAATTAACTTTTTCTGCTTGCTTTGGAAAAGCATTTTTGCCTTTACACCCTGCGCAATATGCTCAGCTTTTGGGAGAAAAAATGAAAAAGCACAAGGTAAATGTATGGCTAATCAATACTGGATGGAGCGGCGGGCCTTATGGAGTTGGTGATCGTATAAAACTTAAATATACGAGGGCTATGATAACAGCAGCTTTAAAAGGTAATTTGAATGACCAGAAATTTGTTGAGCATCCTGTGTTTGGCCTAGCGATGCCCATCAGTTGCCCAGAAGTACCACATGAAGTTTTAAATCCAAGAAATACATGGACTGATGCAGATGCTTATGATGCAAAAGCCCAAGAACTTGCAGAAGCTTTTGTAAATAACTTTAAACAATTTAGTGATTTGGCCGATGAGGAAATACTTAGCGGTATGCCAAAAGTTGCCCAAAACATAAATTGAGTATGTTTTTTTATTTAAAAATTTGCATTTAAATAAAATTTTGTCTTTAATTGTGAAAGATTGTCTCAAACGGGGCAATCTTTTTTAATTAAAGTGGGATTTAAGTGGTCATCGGGTAATGTAAAGAAATGATTGCGCAAGTAATATTTAATTTGATTTTTGAATCAAAATTATAAATTTGCTTTTGCAACGTTATTTTGCAGCTTTGTGACCGCACAAAATTGAGTTATTAATTATTTAAAAATTAAAAAAACAAGTACTAAAACTAAAAATTAAAAAAATGGCAAACGCACCAAAACCAACACCTGCTAAGAAAGAGAGCAGTGCAACAGCATCTAATTTATTTGCTACTCTTGTAATTCCTATTTGTTTAATAATCGGTATTGCATTATTTATTTTCGTATTGGGTAAACCAAGTAACTTTAACATCCCAGAAGATGTTGCTAAGAATAACAGTGCGTTATCTTTAGCGTTTTATAACGATGATACCCACAGCTTTTTACCACATCCAGGAAACTATGGCGGTATGGCATTTAAAGGTGGTTTTATCGTGCCTATCTTAATGGGTATGCTTTTAATGGTATTTGTGTTCTCAATTGAGCGCTTAATTGTAATCGGTAAAGCAACAGGTAAAGGTAGTTTAGAATCGTTCATCAAAAAAATCCAGACTTTATTAAGCTCAGGTAATATCCAAGCTGCAGTTGCAGAGTGCGATAAACAACAAGGATCTGTAGCTAACGTAATCAAATCTGGTTTGAAAAAATATAGCGAAGTAGAAGCAGATACAAACTTAGACGTTGAGCAATCTGTAGTAGCTATCCAAAAAGATATTGAAGAAGCTACTTCTTTAGAAATGCCAATGTTAGAGCAAAATTTAACCATCATTGCTACTTTGGTTTCTGTAGGTACGTTAATGGGTCTATTAGGTACAGTAACAGGTATGATCAAAGCGTTTGGTGGTTTAGCTAACTCAGGAGCACCAGATCAAGCAGCTTTAGCAACAGGTATCTCTGAAGCTCTTATCAATACTGCTACAGGTATCAGTACTTCAACATTGGCTATTATCATGTATAACATCTTAACTTCTAAAATAGATAAATTAACCTATGCTATTGATGAAGCAGGATTTAGCATCATTCAGACTTACGCTAGTACACATAAATAAAAATTATTTTAATTTTTTTTGCCGGCTTTATGGAAAACCGGAAATGAAATCATCATTAGTTAAAAAATTATAATTTTTATATTATGCCTAGAGTAAAAGTTCCAAGAAAGAGTACAGCAGTAGATATGACCGCAATGTGCGATGTTGCATTCTTATTGTTAACTTTCTTTATCTTAACGGCAACAGCTCGTCAACCCGATCCACTAGATATCACTACGCCTTCATCAACGGTGCAATTTAAAGTGCCAGATAAAGACATCGCGATTGTGAGCATCGGTAAAGGAAAAGTTTTCCTTGAGATTGTTGGCCAAGACGTAAAGAAATTAACTTTACAGAAAATGGGCAGCTTGTACAATGTGCCATTCACTGAAGAAGAAGCAAAACGCTTTTCTGTAGTATCTTCATTTGGCGTTCCATTTGGAAACTTGAAAAAGTTTTTATCAATGAACGGCCAAGAAAGAGAGAAATCAGGCATTCAGACAGGTATTCCTAATGACTCTACCGTTAATAACGAATTGTTTGAGTGGATCAAACAAGCACGTTTTGCTACTGCAGAATTGCATGGAGTAGATATGCGTATCAGTATAAAAGGAAATGCCACCGAAGAATATCCTGCAGTTAGAAAAGTAGTTGATTTACTTCAGAAACAAAAGATAAATAAGTTTAGTTTAATTACATCAGCCGAAGCAGGCGGTGCTAACTAATATATAATATGGCAGAATTAGACACCTCCGGCGGAGGCAAAAATAAAGGTGGTAAAGTAAGAAGTAAGAAACAATCTACCAAGGTTGACTTAACAGCAATGGTGGATCTTGCATTCCTTTTAATTACTTTCTTCATGCTAACCACATCTTTATCTAAACCTTCGGCAATGGATATCGCCAAGCCGGACAAAGATCCTAAAGATGAAAATAAATTGGAATTGAGACAGTCGCAAACCATGACTATATTATTAGGTAAAAATGACCGCATTGCTTGGTACATGGGAGAGGCTGGAAAATCAGCTCCAACAATTGAAGGTTTTAATGACATCAGAGCTTCATTGTTGAAAAACAAACAAGAAGTGAAAGCAAAAACTGGTAAAGATATTATCGTTATTGTTAAACCAACAGATGCATCTACATACAAAAACTTTGTAGATATCATGGATGAGTTAAGCATAACAAAAACAAATATCAACGCACCAGCTATTGATGATGACCCTAAAAATCTTTTAGATAGCGAGAAAGATTTTATGAAATCTAAAGGGATTTTATAAGTAAGTATAAACAGATAAAATATTAAGCAATGTCTAAAATAGATTTATTCAGTAAAGAATGGCTTGATGTTGTTTTCGAGAAAAAGAACAAGGCTTATGGAGCTTACGAGCTACGTCAGTCTAATGCTTGGAACACAACTAAGTCATTGTTTATAGCTTCGGCGATTTTCATTCTTCTATTTTTGGCGCCTAAGATTTACGCCTTGCTAAAAGGTTTAGCTCCAGAACCGCCACAAGAGAAAATGACTGAGGTAGTGATTTCAACACCTCCGCCAATTAACCCGGAAGTAAAAACACCTCCGCCAATGGAACCGCCACCACCAAAACAGGATCAGATTAAGTTCCCTCCTCCGGTTGTTAAGCCAGATAACTTGGTGCGTGATGAAGAACCACCTAAGGCTGAGGACTTGAAAAAAGCAGATCCGGGACAGAAAACCGTTGAAGGTGACCCAACTGCTGATATCGTTCAGATTGCCCCTGTTGGAGAAGGCCCTAAACAAGCGCAAGTTGTAGAAGATAATACCGTATACAACTTCGTAAGTATGGAAAACCCACCAACATTCCCTGGAGGTATTGAAAAGTTCTATGACTTTTTAGGTAAAAATATCAAATATCCTCCAATGGCTGCTGAAAGTAATATTCAGGGTAGCGTATTTCTTTCATTCACCGTTGAAAAAGATGGTTCTTTGACAGATATTAAAGTAGAAAGAAAGCTTGGCTACGGTACAGACGAAGAAGCAGTTCGTGTATTGAAGTTAAGCAAACGCTGGAACCCAGGTATGCAGAATGGTAAACCGGTTCGTGTGAAATATAACATTCCGATTAAATTTAGCTTACAGTAACCGTAAAGCATGTTTAATTTTAATAATTCAAGACAGAAATCGCCTCAAAAGCGATTTCTGTTTATTTTAGGCCTGGCCATGATGCTAATTTATCTTGGCATAAGTATAATCATACTTTTTTTTAACGAAATCCTTTCGTTAGATCCTGAGCGTTTCCCACGTAATTATCAAATCGCTTTTGGCGTTTTATTAATCGTTTATGCTGCATTCAGGTTTTACAGGATAATTAAAGACCAAAGTGAGAACGAATGAGGATTTTGAATTTTAGCCTGATTATTTTGCTGTTGTTCGCTGCATCATGTAATCGCAAACCCAAAACCACCAAAACTAAAGAAACCAGAACTTCTGGTCATACTACATTATTGGTAGATGAATCTTTTTCAAGGATCTTGGATGACCAGATTAAAGTATTTAATAGCGATTATCCAGATGCGGACATTAAGGTAATATCAGGCAATGAAAATAAAATCATTCCTAAATTTGTAAATGGAGAGGTTGATATGCTTATCGCTTCAAGAATGTTGAAGCCTTCAGAACTGAGTTATTACCGCAGAAAGCAAATACCAGTATATACAGATAGATTTGCTATTGATGGTATAGCGCTTATTACCAGTTCTGCAGATAGAGATTCGACCATAACTGTAGCAGATGTTCTGGATCTGATTAAAGGCACTTCAAAATCTAATAAAAAGTTGGTTTTTGATAATGCATATTCGGGTACACTAAGATATTTTGTTGATTCGGCTAAGGTAACAGCTCTACCTAAACAAGGAGTATATACGCTAGAAACCAATAATGACGTTATTAAATATGTAGCAGAACACAATGACTTTATTGGTGTGCTAGGTGTAAATTGGTTGTTGGAAAGTAACAAAAGTGTTGCTTCTTACTTGCCTAAAATTAAAACGTTGGCAGTTAAAAACCTGCCAGGCAAAAAAGGAGACGATAATTACTATAAACCTACTCAGGAAAACCTGATTAGTGGAAAATATCCCTTTTTACGAAATATTTATATTATTAATGGAGAAGGTAGGAGTGGTTTAGGCACGGGATTTGCAAATTGGTTAGCTAGCCCCCGGGGGCAACTTATTGTGCTGAAGTCTGGACTAGGTCCACATAAAATTATGCCAAGAGAATTTAATTTGAAATCGAAGAACTAAAAAAAAATTATTAAACTTGAGAAAAAAATTAACTGTAAAGAAATCACATACACGCAGTACAACTTATCTCAAAATTAACTAATAAAGACAATGAAAATGATTAAGAAAACAGCAGCCCTTGTATTAGGGTTAGTATTGATGGGTGGAGCTGCCTCATTTGCTCAGAGTTTAGCCGATGCGAAAAAAGCTATTGATGCAGAACAGTATCAAAAAGCAACTTCTATGCTGAAGACATTAGTTGCGAATCAAGCTAAATCAGGTGATAACTATTATAGCTTAGGTCGCATTTATTTATTAACAGACGATATTGATTCGGCTAAAATAATATTTAACAACGGTGTTACTGCCGATGCTAAAAACCCTTTGAATTATGTAGGCTTAGGACAAGCTGATTTAATGCAAGATAATGCAGCAGGAGCTAAAGCTAACTTTGATAAAGCTATTCAGTTGGGCCAAAAAAACTATTTAACCTATTTAGCTATAGGAAGAGCTTATATTGACCAGAAAAAACCTGATTATGTATCTGCATTGCCTAACTTGCAAAAAGCAGACGAATTAGATTCTAAAGATAAAGATCCTGATGTATTTGTTGCATTAGCAGATTACTGGGCTAAGCAACAGAAAAATACTGAAGCGTATCCTCAATATTTAAGAGCTTTGGATATTAACCCGGCTTTATCTCGTGCCAATGTACAGATTGGAAAAATGTATAAAGAAGCTTATGCGTTTCCTGAATCAGAGGCTGCTTTGAAAAAAGTGATAGAAACAGACCCTAATTATGGTCCAGCTTATCGCGAATTGGCTGAGTTAAATATGCAATGGTCTGATTTTGATCCTAAAAATGCTGAAGCTAAGCGTAATGAAGCATTAGAAAACTATAGAAAATATCTTGATTTAACAGATAAATCTTTTGAATCACGTTTGCGTTATGCACAGTTCTTAGTATATGCGAGTGATTTCGTAACGTTAGAAAAAGAAGTAGCAACCTTACAGGCACCAGATGCGAATAACCCTAAAACCTTTGTGGTTACTAGAATGAGAGGTTATTCTGCTATTGAAAATAAAAACTATGAGCAAGGTATTAAATACATGAATGAACTGTTTAACAGAAAACAAGATGCATCTCGTATCATCGGTTCAGATTACTTATATCTAGGTAAAGCAGAACAGGCGGTTGGACAAGACAGTTTAGCATTTATTAATATTGCTAAAGCCGTAGAATTAGACTCGACTAAATATGAAGCATTAGCTGATTTAGGTAAGAAATACTTTGATAACAAGAACTATAAAAAAGCCGCAAATGCTTATAGGATAGTAACAAAGGCTAATGCTAAGAACCCTAATTTAGCTATGGCTTATTTCTTTTTGGGTTATTCTGATTATTTTGATTATGCTTATGCTGATCAAGCGAAACAAAACCCTAGTAGAGATTTATTGGTAGAGGCTGATTCTGCTTACGCTAAAGTTGTTGAAATGGCTCCTGATTATGAAAGTACATATATTCAAAGAGCTCGTGTAAACAAATTGTTAGATATAAAGGATAATGGCGAAAATCAAAAGGGATTAGCTATTCCGTTCTATGAGAAATTTGTAGAATTAGTAACGGTGACTAAGCCTGAAAAAGCTGCTCAGAATGCTAGAAACTTAATTGATGCATACAATAACATCGGACAGTTTTATGCAAGCACAGATAAAGAAAAAGCTAAAGAATACTTTAACAAAACTTTAGCGTTGGATCCGCAGAACAGTTATGCAACAGAGAGTTTAAAAGCACTATCTCCTGCACCGGCTCCTGCTAAGAAAACCCCAATTAAAAAATAATCTTAAAATAGCAAAGTAAAAAGGCAGGATTTGTAATCCTGCCTTTTTCTTTTAAATTTGCCACAAACTAGATTTAATATGGCAGCACAGAGTACAGCTCAAGATTTTATTCCTATTATATTTCAGGTTATTGTTGCGTTAGGGTTTGTTGTGGTTACCCTTGTGGCGACTCATTTTTTAGGGCCCAAACGCAAAACGAAAGATAAACTTACACCTTTTGAGTCGGGTATTAAAGTAGTAGGAAACGCACGTCAACCTTTTTCTATCAAGTATTTCTTGGTGGCAATTTTATTTGTACTGTTTGATGTGGAAGTTATATTTATGTATCCATGGGCTGTAAACTTTAGAGAACTTGGATGGAATGGAGTGATAGAGATGTTTATTTTTATGGCTACATTACTATTAGGGTTTATTTATATTCTTAAAAAGAAAGCCCTAGACTGGAATTAAGTATCTTATTTAGATTGTTTCTAAATGATACTAGCATCATTCATTTGGAGCTAAATATTGTAAATTTGTTGCTTATCCAAGCTGGCTTGGATAAGCATTTTTGTTTAAAACATGAGTGAAATTAAGATAGTTGAAGCCCCTCCGGGTATTGAAGGCTCAGGCTTTTTTGCCACTTCTTTAGATAAGGTGATTGGTTTGGCCCGTTCACATTCATTATGGCCTTTGCCATTTGCAACTTCATGTTGTGGTATAGAGTTTATGGCAACTATGGGCTCTCATTATGATTTTGGTCGTTTTGGTGCAGAGCGATTAAGCTTCTCGCCTCGTCAGGCGGATGTGTTAATGGTAATGGGAACCATTGCTAAGAAAATGGGGCCGGTGTTAAAACAAGTTTACCTTCAAATGGCTGAGCCACGTTGGGTAATGGCTGTGGGCGCATGTGCATCGAGCGGCGGTATTTTTGATACCTATTCGGTTTTACAGGGTATTGATGAAATTATTCCTGTTGATGTATATGTTCCGGGTTGTCCACCTAGACCAGAAGCCATTTTGGATGGATTTACCAAGATACAGGAACTGGTAAAGAACGAATCGGGTAGAAGAAGATATTCGCCTCAATATAAAGAAATGTTAGCTGGATACGGAATACAATAATGGCTAAAGCAACAAATACAGAATTGATCGATCTACTTGCAGAGAAATTTGGCGAGCAGCTTTTTGATGTGTCAGAGCCTTATGGCTTACTAACTTTCTCTACAACTAAAGATAGAATAATAGATGTTTTAACCTTTCTAAAGGAGAATACAGCTATAAACTTTAATTTTTTAACTGATATTACAGCGGTGCATTATCCTGAGAAGGAGCAAATTGCTGTAGTTTATCATTTGCATAGTATGGTAAATGGAATCAGGTTACGATTAAAGGTTTTTATTCATGAAAATGACCCTCGTATTGCCAGTGCTACTCCTCTATGGAATTCTGCAAACTGGATGGAAAGAGAAACTTATGACTTTTTCGGTGTAAAATTTGAAGGTCATCCTGATTTAAGAAGAATTTTAAATATGGATGATCTAGGGGTGCATCCAATGTTAAAACAATATCCTTTGGAAGACCCTAACAGGGTAGATAAAAAGGACGAATTTTTTGGTAGATAACAGATGAAACATAATAATCAACCGGTTTTCACAGACAACGATCCTCAGAGCGAATTGGTGACCCTTAATTTGGGTCCTACGCATCCTGCAACGCATGGTGTATTTCAAAACGTAGTTCAGTTGGATGGAGAGCGCATTGTGAGTGGCGTTTCTACTATTGGATATATTCACAGGGCATTTGAGAAAATTGCAGAGCATAGACCATTTTATCAGATAACACCGCTTACCGATCGTTTAAACTATTGTTCATCACCTATTAATAACATGGGTTGGCATATGACAGTTGAAAAACTGTTGAACATCAAAACGCCGAAAAGGGTAGATTATTTAAGAGTAATCATCATGGAACTGTCTCGTATTGCAGATCATATCATTTGTAATACCATTATAGCTCAAGATACAGGTGCAACAACACCTTTCTTATATTTTTTCCAATTTAGAGAGCATATTTACGAGATTTTTGAAGAAATATGCGGAGCTCGCTTAACAACAAATATAGGGCGTATCGGTGGGTTGGAGAGAGATTTTAACGATGCTGCATTTGCGAAGATTAACAAGTTCGTTGCTGATTTTCCTAAGGCATTACGCGAGTTTGAAAGCCTTTTAAATCGCAATCGTATTTTTATAGATCGTACGGCCGGTGTAGCTGAGGTTACACAAGAAAATGCATTAAGTTATGGCTGGACAGGTCCTTTGTTAAGATCTACGGGCGTTGATTATGATGTGCGTGTAAGCGAACCTTACTCTTCATACCAAGATTTCAATTTTGAAATTCCGGTAGGAACCAGCGGAGATATTTACGATAGGTACCTAGTTAGAAATGAAGAAATGTGGCAGAGCCATAGCCTTATTCAGCAAGCATTAGAAAAGATTAAATCAGAACCTAAAGGT
>DDEP01000011.1:0-952 GCA_002336465.1 Pedobacter sp. UBA1951 | reverse complement strand
GAATTAGGGTTTTACCTGATAAACGATGGAGGAAGAAGCCCTTACCGTTTGCATTTTAGAAGACCGAGTTTTATTAATTATTCCATGTTTGCAAAAATGAGCGAAGGTATGTTGTTATCAGATGCCATTATAAACATGAGTAGTATGAACATTATTGCAGGAGAATTAGATGCTTAAAGTAGAAGAAACACAACCTGTAGAATTTTCGTCGACTTTAGTAGCAAAGTTTGATGAAGTTGTAAAACGTTATCCAGAAGGCAGACAGAAATCGGCTTTATTGCCTATTTTACATTTGGTGCAAGCAGAATATGGCTGGACGAGTGTACCTGCAATGGATAAAGTTGCCGAATATCTTAATATACAGCCAATTGAGGTTTATGAAGTAGCATCTTTTTACACGATGTACTTTTTAGAGCCCAAAGGCAAGTATGTTTTAGAGGTTTGCAGAACAGGACCTTGTTGTTTGGTAGGTGCAGAAAAAATTATGCAGCATATAGAAAATAAATTGGGCGTAAAAGAAGGAGAGGTTACTGCTGACGGTATGTTTAGCTGGAGAGGGGTAGAATGCCTAGCTGCATGTGGTTTTGGGCCAGTTTTACAGATTGGACCTGAATATACATTTTATGAAAATTTAACCGAGCAATCGGTTGATCAATTAATAGACGATTTACGTAAAAAATAATGGCACGCAAACTATTATTAGAGCATATAAACGTACCAGGTATTCACACGCTTGAAGTATATCGTCAAAAGGGCGGATACCGGGCGGTAGAGAAAGCGCTTAAAACCATGACACCTGATGATGTGGTAGAAGAGGTAAAGAAATCTGGTTTGAGAGGTCGTGGTGGTGCAGGTTTCCCTACAGGAATGAAATGGAGCTTTTTGGCTAAACCAGAGGGCGTTCCTCGTTATCTGGTTTGCAATGGTGATGAATCTGAACCGGGAACTTTCA
>DDEP01000235.1 GCA_002336465.1 Pedobacter sp. UBA1951 | reverse complement strand
CATGGAAATGGTTTTAGGCATCAATTTCTTTAAAGAAGAAGCTCCTGAAACGGTTTCTATAGTTCCTCTGGCTTTTCCACTCATTGCCGGAGCAGGTACCATGACTACCTTACTTTCGTTAAAAACAGAATACCACACACAAAATATATTAATCGGTATTTTATTAAATATGCTTTTTGTATATTTTGTACTTAAGAATACAGCCAAGCTCGAAAAACTTTTAGGTAAATCTGGATTAAACGTTTTGAGAAAGGCTTTTGGCGTAATCTTATTAGCCATAGCGATTAAACTGTTCAGATCAAATGCGGGCCTGTAACAAATTTGGCTAAAAGGCGTCTTATTACTAAAAGATATTTGGTTATGAACCCTTTCGAAAAATATACTGTTGTTATCGGAGCATTAGCCATATTATTGGAAGCTGTTCAGTATATCAAAAATAAGATCAAGCGCTTATTCTAATCTGTGTGTTTGATTAAACGGGCTGCAAACATGCTATCTGCCTTATGATTATAGCCTTTGATCAATTCCATCTTTTCTAATTTTAAAGGGTAATTTTCCAACAGATAAGCCACTACCTCTTCATTTTCGGCTTTAAATACCGAGCAGGTCATATAAATTAGTGGTTTACCGGGTTTTAGGTATTTAATTATGTTACCTGCAATGGTTTTTTGCAGATTATTGAAATAGGATACTTTCTGTTCGTTAAAGCTTGTAAGCATTTCGGGAGTACGTCCCCACGTGCCCGAACCTGTACAGGGAGCATCAAGTAATATTCCATCAAAACTAAAATCATGCAGTACCTGATCATTGTTCTGCAAAAGATCTAGAACTTTTTTCTGATATTTTTTTATACCCCCAAGCCTAAATCTTTCTTCAAGGTTAATTAAACTGCTTTCTCTTACATCGCTTACCAAAAGATCAATACCCGGCTGCAGATCATGCAAAAGCAGTGATTTTCCACCAGAAGCAGCACAGCAATCCCACCAATAATCATACATGTGGGGCTCAAAAAAAGCAGAAGTTTGCTGTGAAGATAAATCCTGTATATAATATAGGTGCTGATCAGAAATTATTTGGTCTAATTTGGTACCATTGGGCACACTTAAAGTAACTGGCGAAATCTCATTTACAGGTATATCTTGATCTATAAGCATCTTTTTTACCAGAGGCAAATGCGTTTCTTTTACTCTTATAAACAAATTGGGCTGAATAAAGAAAGAATACAGAAATGCCATTTTATCTATTGAAGGAGATAAAGTTTGCGCAAAGGGAAATACCTGATTAATATTGAAACTTTGATAGCATTCTTCTATGCGTTTAAGCTTAACTTCTAAAGGCTGATCAATAGCTGAAACGAGGTTTGAAAGATATTCGCTGATTATAAGACTCAAAGTAGGATTACACAAAAAGTCTGCAACAGCCAAACGCTCAACCAAAGGTAATTCTGACAAAGCATTGCCCAATCTAAAATAACTGTATAAATATCTACTGGCCCATCTCCTATCTGAAGAGCCCATCTGTTTATTTTGCTTGTAGTAATTTACCAAAAAACGATGCAGAGGGAGTTTATGATCGTATTCTGCCAATATCTTTTCGAAGGTCCTGACCTGATGATGTACTTTCATAGGGATCAATCAATTACATTAAGCATCATGTTCCTGTATTGCAGTAGCATCAGGCTTTTATTGTAATAACCATAAAGCGGGTCGAAATCAAATTCAAAGTCATTGTGCAATCCTCTGTATTTCTCTTTCCTGATAAAGTCGAGATAATTACGGCCATACTTTACCATCAGTTTCCCAAAGTAATAACCAATACCAAAACCTTTAAAAGCATATTCAGAAGGTTCTATTTGATATTTAGCCCGATATCTTTTTACGAAATTTATTACCTCAGTAGATTTATAATCTACAAAGTAAGAAGAACTTATAATGGTATTCAGGTTTTGTAATTGCTCTATGCTATAATTCTGCTTTATCCAGTTTGGATGCCCAAAAAGATTGATTTGGTAACCCGTGTTAGGCAAAGTCTTCAGTTTATATAATTTTGCTACAGATGGTGTTACAAAAGGTACATCTTCAGAACAGATGATCACCGCATATTTTTTATCCCTGATCATCTTCGTTTCAAAGATATTCACAGATGTGTATTCTTGTACCAAGAAATTAGGGTGATGCTTTTTAAATGTTTCTTTTATAGGATCAGCAAATTGCTTATCTAAAGTTTTTTGGGTATTGATCAATACTACAATGCTATTTGTTGCATTGTAATGCTTAGCAATATAATCCGCTATTTTAATGCCGTGCTGATCAATATCATTAACAATCGAAATCAGATTAGGATTATCGAACTCAGAAGGTTTAGATGCAGCCAAAGGCGATACAATAGGAATATCATTGGCAATGGAGAAATTGGTGATGTATTTTAATCCATCAGGAAAAACAGGACCAATGATCAAATTACTTTGTTTAACTGCGTTATTTTGCAATAAGCTACCCAAACGAGTGTTGTCGTCTCTAGTATCAAATACATTTAACTTAAAATTTAAACTCGATGTAGCTGCCGAATCAAAACCATAGGTTAGACCTTGGTAAAAATCAAGAGGCATCTCAAATTTCTCGAATTGCTTTTTGGTTATTGTATTTGGATTAAACTCATTGAGTTTAAAAGGAACAAATATGCTTACCTCTGCCTGCGTAAAATTATTAAGCCCCGCAGTCTTCTCTGTTTTTGCTACAGGAACGATTACAGGCTCTTTTTTTTGCACTACCTTAGGTGAACAAGCACCTAAGGTAATCATGCAACACAGTATGATTAAAAATTTATTCCCATTCAATTGTAGCCGGTGGTTTTGAGCTAATATCATATACAACCCGATTAATTCCTCTTACTTTATTGATAATTTCATTAGAAATTTTTGCGAGTACATTATATGGCAAATGGCACCAGTCTGCAGTCATTCCATCTAAAGATTCAACTGCTCTAAGGGCAATTACATTTTCATAAGTACGTTCATCGCCCATCACACCAACAGATCTTACCGGTAAAAAGATTGCACCCGCCTGCCATACTTTATCGTATAATCCGGCTTCTTTTAAATTATTGATGTAAATATGATCTGCTTCCTGCAATATAGCAATTTTTTCGGCAGTAACCTCCCCAATGATCCTGATACCTAAACCCGGACCCGGAAAAGGATGACGGCCCAAGATAAAGCTTTCTAAGCCTAAAGTAGCTCCTACTCTTCTCACTTCGTCTTTAAATAAAGTTTTAAGAGGTTCTACCACTTTAAGTTTCATGAAGTCTGGCAAACCGCCCACATTGTGGTGCGATTTAATGGTAGCTGATGGGCCTTTTACTGAAACTGATTCAATTACATCAGGGTAAATAGTACCTTGTGCCAACCATTTTACATCTTGTATCTGGTGTGCCTCGTCATCAAAAACTTCGATGAATACGCGACCAATTATTTTACGTTTTTTCTCAGGGTCTTCAACCCCAGCTAGCTCGCTTAAAAATCTGTTTTTTGCATCAACACCTTTGATATTTAAACCAAAATTCTTGTACTGCTCAAGTACATTTTCATATTCGTTTTTGCGCAAAAGACCATTATCAACAAAAATACAGTGTAGATTTTTACCAATCGCTTTATGCAACAGTACCGCTGCCACGCTTGAATCTACACCTCCAGAAAGTGCCAAAACCACTTTATCATTGCCCAACTGTTGTTTTAGTTCTGCAATTGTGGTTTCTACAAAGGCATCAGAAGTCCAATCTTGCGCACAACCACAAATATCTGTCAAGAAGTTACCCAACAAAGTCTTTCCATCCACACTATGAGTTACCTCTGGGTGGAATTGGATAGCATAAATATCTTTACCTTTTAGCTGATAACCCGCAACCTTAACATCTGCAGTACTTGCAATAATCTCAAAGTTTTCTGGTATAGAAGTAATGGTATCTCCATGGCTCATCCAAACTTGTGAATTTTGCGAAACACCTTTAAAAAGTTTATTGTCTGCATTTACATAGCTTAGATTGGCTCTACCGTATTCTCTGTTTGCTGATGCTTCTACATTACCTCCACTCTGTTGCGCGATAAATTGTGCACCATAGCACACAGCCAAAAGCGGATAATCTTTAAACAAATTTAAATCAACATAAGGCGCATCTTCTTGTCTTACGGAGTAAGGACTACCTGATAAAATGATGCCTTTAACGGTTGAATCTAATTCTGGAATATGATTAAAAGGGTGGATTTCACAATACACGTTTAATTCGCGAACGCGACGAGCAATAAGTTGTGTGAACTGTGAACCAAAATCGAGGATAATGATTTTTTCAAGCATGTGCAAAGGTAGGCTTTTTCAACGATTTTCACATCAAAAAAGCGGCAAAAACATCCTTAATTTAGAGGTAGGTTTAAAATAGAATATTACAAGGTTCCTATTTTTCAAGCTGGGTTATATTTACCCCAAAACGCTTTAAGAAATCAACCCCTTCATCGCTGTTCAAACCTTTATAGGCAGCATATGAATCTTTATAATAAACTTGGCTGATACCCGACGACAAAATCAATCGTGCACAGGCAATACATGGTGAAAGCGTAGTGTATAGTGTTGAGCCTTCTATTTTAGAGCCATTTTTTACTGCATACAGTATGGCATTTTCTTCTGCGTGCAAAGCTAATGAACAGCTTCCTTTACTATCACGATCACAACCTTTATCAGGCCATTCTTCATCACAATTATGCGTGCCCGACGGTGGACCATTATAACCAATGGAAATGATACGGGTATCTTTTGTCAATACAGCTCCTACCTGGGCTCTCACACAATGCGAACGCCCAGCTAGGTCTGTAGCTAAATTCATAAATATTTGGTTAAAACTAGGTTTATGCATTTTTTAAACCTGCTTTATAACCTTTAACCGCATAATAGAATATATAGATATAAGCAGGTAACATACAAATTAAAAATGCCATGTTATTTGCTACATTGAAATCTTTTTTCAGATGTCCGTAAATCTGTGGAATGATAGCACCGCCTGCTATACCCATAATCAATAAAGCTGAACCTGTTTTGGTAAAACGGCCTAACTTATTAATAGCTAAAGGAAAAATAGCTGGCCACATCGGTGCATTTGCCAAACCCAGTAAAGCAATAAAAGTAACCGCTGTATAACCATCGGTAAAATAAGCGCCCAAGGTAAACGCAATACCTAAAATTGCAGCCAATTTTAAGCTGGTTTGCTGGCTAATGAATTTAGGGATGGTAAGAATGCCTATAATATATCCTGCCAACATCGCGATTAACGTAAAAGTAGTAAAGTACTTGGTTTCATCTAAGCTCATTCCCATAGATCGCCCGTAGTTACCTATCACATCGCCTGCCATTACCTCTACACCTACATATAAGAACAAACAGATTACACCTAAAACTAAATGAGGATAAGAAAAAACTGATGATTTTGCCGATAAAGCTGAACCTGTTTCCCCTGTGTCTTCTTTATCTGTATCTATTTCAGGCAATGCCGATTTCTTAACCAAGAATGCCACCAATGACAATACTACAGCCAGTACAATGTATGGCATAATTACTTTTCCTGCCAGTTCATTTAATAAAGTAGATCTTTCATTAGCTGATATACCTACCATATTAATTTTTTCTTGAACAGCATTTGCACCGCTTAACACCAATGCACTTAACACCAATGGACTTAGGGCTCCTGCTATTTTATTACAGATCCCCATTATGCTTATCCGTTGGGCAGCACTTTCCATAGGTCCTATAATTGCAGCATAAGGATTAGATGCCGTTTGCAATAATGCCAACCCTGCTCCCTGAATAAACAATCCGGTTAAAAACAAAGTAAAATTACGCTGTTGCGCAGCAGGAACAAAAACAACACAGCCTATGGCCATCACAAAAAGACCTAAGGCCATTCCATTTTTAAATCCTGTCTTTTTTAGGATAGATGAAGATGGAAGGGCAAAAACTGCGTAAGCAATATAAAAAGCAAACGTTACAAATAATGCTTGATGTTCATCCAAATCACAGGCCAATTGTAAAAAAGGTATCAATGTACCATTGAGCCAAGTTATAAAACCAAAAACAAAGAATAATGCACAAATGATTATCATTTGCTGAACATAATTGGAAGATTTCTTTTCCATAAAAATAGTTTAGGTTGTTTGAAATTTTGGCCTAACTTAAAAAATTTATAAATGCCAACCTATTTTTGTTAAAAATAACGTAAAAAGCGTAATATATTTTCAAAAAAATGTATCGAAACAAAGAGGCTTTTACAGATGTTAAAAATTAAAAAAATATAATTTTAACTTACAAAAGTGCATATTAGCAAAAATTTTTACGGCGGATATTAATGTTTGAAGCGATTATATTAGGTCTTGGTGCAGGGTTAATTTCCTCATTTATAACTGGTCCGGTTTTCTTTGCCATGATTAAAACTTCTATTGAAAGAGGCTTTAAAGCTGGCTTTTCTTTGGCTATAGGGGTTTTCATCAGCGATATTATTTTAATCAGTATCGTCTTATTCGGAAGCCAGTTTTTTGTGTACAGGGAAAATTTAGATAAATACATTGGTATTATAGGTGGACTTTTTCTGCTTGGTGTGGGTATTTATTACATTTCCTCACGTATATCGTTAAATTACCAAGAAAACAGTCTGGTTAAAATCAGCAAGCGAGGCTATATCATCAAAGGTTTTCTAATGTGCATTTTAACTCCTTCTACTTTCATGTTCTGGGTAGTAGTGAGCGGTATCATATCTGTAAAGCTCAATAACTTAATGTATGAGAAAATCATTTGTTTTATCATCGCTTTATTTACTCAGTTGAGCATAGATGCTGTTAAAACTTTTTATGCGGGTAAATTGCGTTATCGCATACACGAAAGCCATCTTAAACTGCTCAACAAATTGGCAGGAATCATTATCATTGCTTTTGCGGCATGGCTTATCTTAAAAACTTACTTGCAATTTTATAGCTAAAGACTTCATTTATCTGGAATGATCCAATCAAAATAGCATACAACAAAAAAGCAGTACTTTTAGCACTGCTTTCTTTATAATCAACAACTGTTGCTATTAATATGCTCTTTGGTTGTTACCTTCTTTCCAATTCACAAAGGCTTTGTTCACCACTTTATTTCCTCCGGCAGTAGGATAATTTCCTGAGAAATACCAATCGCCTGTATGATGAGGTGTGGCCAGATGAAGGTTATCTAAAGTCTGATAAATCAGTTGTACTTCTGCATTTGTTCCTTCAGGAGTAATGATTTGGGCTATTTTATCAGAAATTTCTTGTTGTTTAAACGGTTTATAGATTTCTTTTACGTGGTTTACAATCTGATCTTTAGGCAGTAACAAAGAAGCCTTACATTTCTGGTAAACTTCTTCAATGATATGCTCCATACCTCTTTCTTTCAATAATTGTATAGCTGCATCAAAAGCTACAAATTGCCCCATCTTAGACATATCAATTCCATAGCAGTCAGGGTATCTGATCTGCGGTGCAGAAGAAACAATAATTATTTTCTTAGGGTGTAACCTGTCTATGATCTTAATGATACTTTGCTTAAGCGTTGTGCCCCTTACAATAGAATCATCTATAGCTACCAAAGTATCTACATGGTTTTCTATAATGCCATAAGTGGTATCATATACGTGGGCTACCATTTCGCTACGATCCGCATCTTGTGTGATGAAGGTACGGAGTTTAACATCCTTGATCGCTAATTTTTCTACTCTTGGCCTTAACGACAGTAATTCATCCAGTTGCTCATCATTTAAATTTTCTTTGTTCTTAATGAGCTTTTCTTTTTGAAGATTCCTAATGTATTCATTTACTCCCTCTACCATACCATAAAATGATACTTCGGCAGTATTTGGGATAAAAGAGAATACTGTATTTTTAATATCGTAATTAACTGCCTGTAAAACCTGAGGGCAAAGTAACTGTCCTAATTTTTTACGTTCTTTATAAATGTCGGCATCGCTTCCTCTTGAGAAATAAATACGTTCAAAAGAACAGGCTCTTTTTTCTACAGGGTCGCGGTACACTTCTTGGCTTACCGTTCCATCTTTCTTTACGATCAACGCATGTCCTGGCTCTATCTCCTTTACCTCTTTAATCGGTATATTAAAAGCAGTCTGTATAGCCGGACGTTCTGAAGCTGCCACTACAATCTCATCATCTGCATAATAAAAAGCCGGTCTTACCCCAGCTGGATCACGCAGCACAAAAGCATCGCCATTCCCTACAATACCGCAAATAGTATATCCACCGTCCCAGTTCTTGGCCGAACGACGCAAGATATTAGCGATATTAAGATTTTTAGAAATCTTTTGGGTGATTTCTACATTGCTTAAGCCTTCTTTTTTATATTCATCAAAAAGCTCTTGGTTTTCATCATCTAAGAAATGGCCAATTTTTTCCAATACGGTTACCGTATCTGCTTTTTCTTTAGGATGCTGTCCCAGTTCATAAAGCTGCTCTAACAGTTCATCTACGTTGGTCATGTTAAAGTTACCAGCTATAACCAAGTTTCTGGTCATCCAGTTATTCTGGCGTAAAAAAGGATGGCAGTTCTCAATACTGTTCTTCCCATGCGTTCCGTAACGCAAATGCCCCATTAAAACCTCGCCAATAAAGCTTACGTTTTGTTTCAAGTATTCAGCATCTTTCATTAACTCAGGTGTTTCTTCTTGTATGCCCACAAACTTGTTTTGCACATAGCTGAAGATATCTGATACTGCATTTTGGGCCATTGAACGGTAACGGCTAATGTAGCGGTTACCTGGTTTCATATCCAGCTTAATAGTAGCAATACCTGCGCCGTCTTGTCCGCGGTTATGCTGTTTCTCCATTAAGAGATAAAGTTTGTTAAGGCCGTAAAGTGTTGTACCGTATTTTTCCTGGTAATATGAGAGAGGTTTTAACAAGCGGATAAAGGCTATACCGCATTCGTGTTTGATCTGATCGCTCATTGATTTGTATTGAAGCGCAAATTTACCCTTTTAAAAATTAAAAACTGAAAACAAGGATGATAAAAATGTAGTTGCATCATCATTTTTATGTTATATTTCTAACTATTAACCGATTACCATTTCATTTTTAAAGAAGTTATGGCTTGTTCTAAAAAAATGGCGGCATGCTGGTCAAAGTTCTCGGTATCTCCAGAGGTATAGAACAGCCTTTCTTGGTTCTTAAGGAGCTTACTTTCCATTTCAGTATGCCTTTGCAGATAATTGAGCAGGCTTTGGGCTACAATATCTGCCTGTGCAATAATTTTAACTTGTTTGGCTATATGCGCTGATATTTTAGGAATCATTAAAGGATAATGTGTACAAGCTAACAGCAGGGTATCTATATCATTAGATTGGCTAAATAATTCATCTAAGTACTTCTTCACAAAATAATCGGCGCCTTCATTTAGGTGTTCGTTATTTTCTACAAGTGGTACCCATAAAGGACAACTTTGCTGAAAAACTTCAATGTCAGGAAAAAAATGTCCTATTTCTATAGGATAAGAATTTGAACGCACTGTGCCTCTGGTACCCAATACTCCCACTTTTTGAGTTTGGGTAAAATTGCCTATGATCTCTGCTGTAGGCCTAATTACGCCTAAAACTCTGTGATCAGGATATTTTTTAGGCAAGATGAATTGCTGTATATTTCTAAGCGCCTTTGCAGAAGCTGTATTACAGGCCAAAATAACCAACTTACAGCCTTTACTGAACAACCATTCTACACTTTGCAGGGTATAATGATAAACCGTTTCAAAACTATGGTCTCCATAAGGAGAACGGGCATTATCGCCTAAATAAATGTAATTATAGGCCGGTAAAGTTTCCATAATAGATTTGAGAACGGTTAACCCACCGTAGCCAGAATCAAAAACACCTATTGAAAATTTTCTTTCCATAAAAAAAACGGAATTGAAGGTAGCTTCAATTCCGTTCTCAAATTTAATAATTTTAAAAATCTGTTACTAATTTTTAGGTTTTGTACCTCCAGCAGCAGGTTTATTGGCAGCAGGTGCCGGTGCTGTTGTAGCTGTAGCAGAAATTCCTAATTTCGATTTCACTTCTGCAGTAATGTCTTCTCCACCATCAGAATAAATAATATTGTTAAAACCTTGAGAAGCAGCAATATCAAATATATAAGCAAAACCTTTTTCTTTTGCTACATTTTTAATAACGTTTCCTATTTTAGTATGCAAAGGCGAAAACAACTCTTGTTGTTTAGCTTCGATATCTTTTTGAGCTTTTTCTCTTGCAGCTTGAATTCTAGTCTGTAAATCGTTAAGCTCTTTACCCATTTTCTCTAACTCTTGGTTAACTTGCGACTGATTAGAGACACTTCTTGAATCTTCTTTGTCTTGAGCGGCTTTAAGTTTAGTCTGATACTCAGCAATCATTTTATCGATATCTTGTTGCTTAATATTAGAAAGGTTGTTTATTTCTGTAGCTGCTTTTGTCCAATCTCCCCAAACACTTAAAATTGCTTCAGAATTGATATGCCCTAATTTTTGCTGTGCATTTGCTACACTTACGCTAAGCATCAAACCCGCCGTTACGCAAATTACGTTAATTAACTTTCTCATTTTTCTTATTTTCCTAATTTAATTTTCTAAAGATATTATTTTACTACGGTTCCAGGTTTAAAGCCTAATTTAACAATTACATCATTACTGATATCAAATGATGCACTCGCATAAATCATCATCGTAGATTCGCTGCTTTTATCAAAAACGAAATCAAGGTATTTAATCTTGGCGACTTCTCCTACTGCTTTTGCTACTTTTTCCTGAATAGGTTTTAAAAGTTTGGTACGCATTTGAAACAAATCTCCTTCCGGACCAAATTTTTGTCTTTGAATTTCTTTTGCTTTTTTCTCTTTCTCTATAATTTCATTTTCACGTCTCTTACGCATATCGTCTGTTAACAATACCTGATCTGCTTGGTATGCACGATACATTTTATCTACGTCTGCAAACAACTGATCTACATCTTTTTGGTATTGCTGTGATAAACCATCTAACTGCGTTAGAGAGGATTTATAATCTGGCAAATGTTTTAAAATATATTCTGTATCTACATAAGCAAACTTCTGTGCCGATACAGCTAAACCACATAACAGAAATAAGCTGGCTAAAACAATTTTTTTCATGTGTGTTATTTTTTGTTTAGTTAAAACCTCCAAGCTGTTGGGCTATACTAAAGTGGAATTGTCCTTTGTTAGCGTCTGGTAAACCTGGTATCTTGTCAAAACCATAACCATAATCAATGCCCAATAATCCAAATATCGGTAAAAATATTTTAGCACCAACACCTACAGAGCGTCTAACGTTAAATGGATTGAAATCTCCAAACCTGTTCCACGTATTTCCGGCCTCAGCAAAAGCTGTTACAAATGCCGTAGCCTGTTGTGAATTGATAACCGGGTGCCTTAACTCCATTACATATTTGGTAAATATAGGACTTCCTGAGCTTTGTGCTATGTTAGGATCTGCTCCAACCGGAATAACAGAGTTATTTGAATATCCACGCATTGCTATAATTTCTGATCCTTGTAAGAAGTCAAAACCTTGCATACCATCACCACCTAATTTAAAGCGTTCAAAAGCAGATTGACCTACGGCGCTGTTATACGAGCCTAAGAAACCAAACTGCGCTTGTCCTTTAAATACCAGTTTACCAACTAAAGTCTCAAACCATTGTGCTTCAAACTTCCATTTATGGTATTCGGTAAACTTATAACGTTGTTTATCTGATGCTATTGCATAGTTAACATTATTCAATAATGAATATGGAGGGGTTGCCTGTACCGTAAACTTGATATAAGAACCTCCTGTAGGGAAGATGTTGTGATTTCTCGAATCACGACTGATTTCTTGGGTAAAGTTTAAGTTGTACGATGTACCTGTGCTAAATAGGTAACCTGGATAGTTCTGTAATATATATTGATTCAGGTTAACTGAATGCACTAGGGCAAACCAGTTATCTGGCCATTTTAATTTTCTACCTAAGCTTACTGAAACTCCATTTAAGCGTATTTTATAGAAGCTCGCATTAGATGATGATAAACCATTTGATTGTAATGAGGTAAATGCACTTAAACCAAAGCTAACTGGTTTTTTACCTCCAAACCAAGGTTCAGAGAAAGAGAAACTGTACGATTGGTAATATTTTCCGTTGGTTTGTCCACGTAAGCTCAAACGTTGTCCATCACCTTTAGGAAGCGGTCTGTAAGCCTCGCCTTTAAACAGGTTTCTCAATGAGAAGTTGTTAAAGGTTAAACCTAAGGTACCAATTACACGGCCACCGCCAAAACCTCCTGATAATTCTATCTGATCTGATGGTTTTTCTTCAACATGGTAAACAATATCTACTGTACCATCAGCAGGGTTTGGTTTTGGAACAGGATTGGTTTTAGATTCATCAAAATTACCCAACTGACCAATTTCACGAACACTTCTGATCAAAAGTTCTTTAGAAAATTTATCTCCAGGTTTGGTACGTATCTCTCTTATTACTACCCTATCGTTAGTAATGGTATTGCCTTGTACAGAGATTCTGTTGTTGGTATATTGCGGACCTTCATAGATACGCATTTCTAAATCAACTGTATCTTTTCTTATTTTAGTTTGTACTGGATCTACGTTAAAGGTCAGGTAACCATCGTTTAGGTAAAGACTTGATACGTCATCGCCGTTTGCGCTTCCGCGAAGTTTTTTCTCTAATTTCTCTTCGCTAAACACTTCTCCTTTTTCTATACCGAAAATTTTCTCCAACACACTGGTAGGGTATTTTGCGTTACCTATCCAATTAATGTTCCCAAAATAATATTTAGGTCCTTCGTATAGGTCTATTTTTATACCAACCGTTTTATCGTTGTATTTATAAAGGCTATCTTTAATGATGGTTGCATCACGATAACCTTTCTCATGCATTTTTGCAATAAGTTTAAGCTTATCTTCTTCGTATTTTTCTTTATTGAATTTTCCGCTACCAAAAATCTTGTAAAATGCTCGTTGCTTAGTCTTTTTAAGGAAAGACCTCAACTTTCTGGCAGAAAATTCTTTGTTGCCCGTAAACTCTATTTTCTGCACTTTAACCCTACGCCCTTTGTTTACATCTACAACAAGTATAACACTATTTTCCTGATTAGGATCAGGCTTCTGTTTGTAATCTATCTCTGTATAGAAAAAACCTTTTTCGTAAAGGTATTTGGTTATAACAGATCTTGTGGTGTTAAAAAGGTTATCGTTAATGATACTTTTACCTGCTTTATCTGCTAATTTTTCTGAGATATCATTCTTTTGAGATTTGGTTAAGCCCACAAACTCAAAACCACTCAGTCTTGGTTTCTCAACAACGGCTATGTTAAAGTACACGGTATCGCCGTTTATTTTATCTACGTTTACTTCGATGTCATCAAATAATCCTTGTATCCATAAATTTTTAATGGCATTTGCTGTAACCTCACCCGGTAACATTACACTTTCGCCTTTTATAAGTTTCGATAAAGTAATGATTACATCTTTATCTAGGTATTTGGTTCCTGTTAAAGTTGTTCCGCCTATTATGTATTCTTTCGGACTAAAATAATCTAAATCAGCGCCCTGTACCTTTAAAGAAGGCATGGTTTGCATATTCCTGATCTGAGCCATTGCTGGCAAACCAAAAAGCACCAAAAAAATGAATTGATATAAGATTCTCATTTATAATTTGTAATAGGTGGCTAAGTTAATTTAAAGTCATGTTAAAAAGTGTTAAAAGAAAAATTAGTTTAATTGTTCACTAATTTTGCCAAATCTGCGTTCTCTTTTCTGGTAATCTACAATTGCTTCAAAAAGATGTTCGCGTCTGAAATCAGGCCAAAGTGTTTCGGTAAAATAAAGTTCTGTATAAGCCAATTGCCATAACAAGAAATTACTTATCCTGTGTTCGCCACTTGTTCTGATCATCAATTCCGGATCGGGAATGTTATGTGTGGTTAGCTGCGCAGCAAACTCCTGTTCGTTAATATCGTTCAGGTCTAACTCCCCAGCCTTAACTTTTGCTGCTATTTTTTTGGCAGCTTCAACAAGCTCCCATTTTGAGCTGTAACTCAATGCTAGCGTAAGCGTGCATTTATTGTTATTTTTTGTTTTTTGCATGGCATCATGCAAATCATCGATGCATTTTTGCGGTAAAGAATTGATATCTCCAATGGCATTAAGCCTGATATTATTCTTATTCAGGGTTTCTGCTTCCTGATTTATGGTAGAAATGAGTAATTCCATCAATGCATTTACCTCTTCAATCGGTCTGTTCCAATTCTCTGTAGAAAATGCATACACGGTAAGATATTTAACCCCTACTTCTATACATCCCTCTACAATATCTTTTACGGATAAAACGCCACTCTCGTGTCCAAATACTCTAAATTTTCCTTTATTTTTTGCCCATCTTCCATTTCCATCCATTATAATGGCAATGTGCTGTGGCAGTTTGTTTAAATCAATTTGTTCTTTAAAGCTCATGTATATTTAGCGATCCTATTAATTTAGAAGCACTTTTGGCTCACAAAGGTATAAGTTATGCCAATACCAACAAATAGGTAAGTGTCTCTTTTTCTAAAATCTCCGCGTTGCGTATTGGGCTTTCCTATATAAACGCCTGTATTTTCACCAGATCTATCCGAAAGAATTTTCTGTAGATGCGATACACTGTTGTCTGTACTGAATTGCGAAGGATCAGGGTAATACCCGCTCACATCATCCAAATAATCAGTATAAGCATTCCTATATCCTAAACTTGCTGTAGTACTCCAGTTACCTCCTATATTATATCTTACACCCACCCCATACGGAATAGTTAACGCATAATTCTGATACATTTTATCCTGTCCTTCTGTTAAATAATACCTCAGCTCGTAAGTCTTGCCCATATAATCGGCTTTGGGATTGAAGAGCGCCATACCCGCACCTGCATATAAATAAGGTGTTATTTTGTTCCGGCCTCCCTCTAAAATATAATCCAGAAAATTAAAATCAACGATCATGGCCAACTCTGTTAGAGGTGTAGAGAAACTCAAGTTGCGGTCTCTGAACTGCTGATTTTTGGAGCTTGCATCATCTCCTTTTATTTTTGAGGTGGTAACATATAGGCCTAAAGACCAATATGCATTGAAATTATTTTTAACAAAGCCACCTGCTGAAAAGCCACTTATTTTTAACGGATTATCAGGGTTTAAATCTCCCATATAACCTGCACCGCCACCAAAACCACCAATTTCTAAGGTTTGGGCAAAACCGGTAGTGGTTTTAATGATCAATAAGAGTAATAAAATAATTAAAGCCTTTTTACCAAGCATGCTAATAGTTTCGCGTGTCTATACCCCAAAGCAATTTATTCCTTAACGTAGTTAAAAAGGTTTCATTATTTAATCGCACTAAATTTATATGAAAATTAGCTTTAGTGATGTTGATTTCTATTTTGCGATCAACCGTTTCAGTCCGAGAATCGCAGGTCAAAAGAAATTTTGTGCTTCTTGCCTCTACCTGAAAAGTAAGACGTACATCATCAGGTACAACAACAGGCCTTACATTTAAATTGTGCGGAGCTACGGGTGTAATTACAAAGTTTTGTGCACTAGGTAAGATAATAGGTCCGCCGCAGCTTAAAGAATAAGCGGTAGATCCTGTTGGTGTAGCTATAATTAATCCGTCTGCCCAATAAGAGTTTACAAACTCTCCGTTCATATAGGCATGGATAATCATCATGGCCGAATCATCTCTGCGATGAATGGTAATATCATTCAAGGCAAAATTCTCTTTTCCAAATAAATTATTAGGTGATTCGAGATTTAGTATGCTACGTTTATCTAAAGTATATTCTCCATTTACCAGCGCACTGATCGCCGCTTTAATATCGGCCTTGTTAATGCTTGCCAAAAAGCCCAAACGGCCAAAATTTATACCTATTACAGGAATTTTAGAATCTCTGATCAGCGTTAAGGTATCCAATAAAGTTCCATCGCCTCCTAAACTCAATAACACATCTGTACTATTCAATAATTGCGCATTTTCCCGAAATGTTTCTGTATCTGTAGGAAGTTGTACTTTCTGGTGTATGAAATTGAAAAACTTTTGAAAAACCGTAATCTTTATATTGTACTCGGCTAAGGTATCAAATATCTCCTGTACATAGGGTAGCACGTTATCATTAAAATCTCTACCGTAAATAGCTATTTTCATAGGTTTATACATTTAAATAGTTCATAAAGGACTGGTATCTGTCCCATGAACCATCATCATAAGCGGTATTGTTAAATACTGCCCTTATTTCATAATCATAACGCTCAAAAGATGCTATAATAGCCGAAAGATCTGTTTTATTAACCTTTAAGGTAACTTCTAAACGTGTAGAATCTGGAAAAGACCTGATGTATGATGAAAGTATTTGTGCATTATCTGATTCTACAATCTGTGCCATATGAGCCAAAGAGTTATTGCGGTTGCTTATAGATAAAGCAATGATACCTCCCGGTTCGTCCACAGAAAAAATAGAGGCCATATAATTAACCAGATTGTTAACTGATATGAGGCCAAGATAATTATTCTTTTGATTTAGAACGGGCATTACCGATAACTGTAACTGATGAAATGACTTTATGACATCATAAATATGTGAATTATCGAATACAAAGGGGTTAACTAAAGATAATGATAATGCTCCTATTGGTGTTTGCTGGTCTCTCACCTCAATCAACTCCTCTTCTGATACCAAGCCTAAAAACTGGGCTTCGTTTACAATTGGAAGATGAAAGATTTTGAACTCACTCATCCTCTCTAAAGCTTTTTTAGCCGTATCAGAGGTCTTTAGTGGCGGTATGATATCCGAAATGAGTTCTATAGCAAACATTATTTCAACAATACGCGTTTTAAAAATTTATCTAAATAAGCGTTAAACTCTTCAGGGTGCTCCATCATTGGAACGTGCCCGCATTTATCAATCCAGTTAAGCTCAGAATTAGGCAAGCATTCATGAAACTCATTGGCTACATCAGGCGGAGTGATCTTATCTTGCTTACCCCAGATCAAAGATACCGGGATGGTTATTTTTGTAAGCTCTTTAGACATGTTGTGCCTAATAGCTGATTTAGCCATAGCTAAAATCCTGATTACCTTGGCTCTGTCGTTAATGGTTGCAAAAACTTCATCTACCAGTTCTTTAGTAGCAATAGCAGGATCATAAAAGGTAAAAGCAACTTTCTCACGCACATAATCATAGCTCTCTCTTCTCGGGAAAGAACCGCCAAATGCATTTTCATATAAGCCCGAACTTCCGGTTAGTACAAGTGCTTTTACATATTCTTGATGACTTACCGTAAAGACAAGTCCTACGTGCCCACCCAAAGAGTTACCCACTAAAACAGCTTGGTTTATTTTTTTAAATTTTAAAAATTTAAGTAAATATTTAGATAGTGCTTTTACTCCTAAAGTAAGTATAGGTAAATCATAGATGGGCAAAATTGGTACAATGACTTTATAATTTTGCTTAAAATGATTTATTGTATATTCCCAGTTGCTCAATTCTCCCATTAAGCCATGAAGTAACACCAGCGGATCGCCCTCACCTGTCTCAATGTATTTAAAACCATCTTCTTGTATTACTTCGTATGCCATAAATCTGCGTTATATAAATTTGGTATGTGTTACTAAGTTAACAATATTCGTATAGAGTAATTTAAATTTATTACAATAATAATTTATTCTTTAGAATACGAAATATTAAGACAGCTTACTTTTTACAATTTCTCCAATCAATTTGCCTTCTGCCTTACCAGCCAATTCTTTATTGGCCAAACCCATAACTTTGCCCATCTCTTTTATGCCTGTTGCTCCGGTTTGGGCAATGATATTTTGTATAACCTGCTCAATTTCTGCTCTTTCCAGTTGCTTAGGCAAATACTGGCTAATTACATCTATCTCTTCTTGTTCTACCTGAAGTAGATCTTCTCTGCCCTGCCCTTTATAGATATCGGCTGATTCTTTACGTTGCTTTACCAGTTTCTGTAAAATTTTTATCTCACCTTCTTCTGTAAGCTCTTCTGCACCTCCCTTTTCTGTTTTAGCCAGTAAGATTGCAGCTTTAATTGCTCTTAATCCTCTTAGTTTAACTTGGTCTTTGGCCAACATGGCCTGTTTTATTTCTTGATCAATATTTTGTGAAATCATTTTCTTATTATTTTAATTCCTGTTTACAATTGAACCGTTGGCCTGTGCAGTAGGCATAATCAGCATATCATTAATATTTACATGTGGTGGTCTGCTAACTACGAACCAAATTGCATCGGCAATATCTTGTGCAATTAAAGGTTCTAAACCATCATACACTTTTTTTGCACGGCCTGCATCTCCTTTAAACCGTACAATCGAAAACTCAGTTTCTACCATTCCGGGGTTAATTGCCGTAACTTTAATACCATGTGGCAACAAGTCTATACGCATACCTTTGTTTAATGCATCTACCGCATGTTTAGTGGCACAATATACATTACCGTTAGCATATACTTCTTTACCTGCTATTGATCCGATGTTTATGATATGACCTTTTTTTCGCTCAACCATCCATCCAGAAACCACCTTGGTAACATATAGCAAGCCTTTAACATTGGTATCTATCATGGTATCCCAATCGTCTGTGTTACCTTTATCAATAGGATCCAGTCCTTGGCTTAAACCTGCGTTGTTAACCAATACATCAACTTCTTTCCAATGTGCAGGCAATGTTTCCAGTACATAAGTGATATTCTCTTTATCTCTTACATCGGCTTGTATCTTCTTAACCTCAATCTGGTATTTTTGTTTCAGGGTTTCAGTTAATTTCTCAAGCAATTGCTCTCTTCTGGCAATTAAGATTAAATGATACCCTTGTTCTGCAAACATGTGTGCACAGGCTTCGCCTATACCCGAAGTTGCACCGGTAATTAATGCAATTTTAGCCATTACTCTTAGATTTTTAATGCAAAAATAAAGTTTTTATCAGAAGGTATTTACTCGAAAAACAAACTAAATGTAAAATTGCGCAATATGGCTTTCTCTATGGGAGTTGCATAAGGTGTGTTTTCTCTCTTCATTATATTGCCTATAGAATGAGAAATCTTTATCTCGGGCGACATTTTAAAATATTCGAAATAGAGGTCAAAACCAATACCTGCCTCATAAGAGAAAAATGCTTTCTTGTTCTTAAGAAACTTATCTATAGCTGCAAAATCTTCGTCTTTGTATTTTTTGCCTGATGCCAAATCCATAGAATATTTGCCGCCTCCAAAAAAGTATGCCCTGAAATTATTCTGCCTATTCGATTTAACTTTAAACAATAAAGGCAAATCTAACATGGTTGACTGTACTTTTTGCTGTTTTTCGGAGAATGCGGTATTGATAACCGAAGGCGTTTCGTATCTATAATCAACAAGCCTATCGTTAAAAACAATGGAAGGTGTAAATCTTAGGTCGGCGTTCTTGTTCACATTACGATTTAATACAAAACCTATCCCAAATCCGGCCGATAAAGGTGAAGATATGGAATTTAAAGGGTCTGTTATTGGCATACCTCCCTGTTCCATGTCTTTAAAAGGCGCTCTCCAGTTAGGCGTTTTTATGATCTTAAATTCAGAAGCAACATATTGAAAGGTAAAGCCCCAGTTAAACTCTTCATCATCTATACCTCCACCCCAGTTCTGAGCTTTAATATGCAGGCTAAAACAAGATAATAATATAAACAGGGCTAAGTTTTTTCTCATTTAACACCGGTATAAATGGCACTTATACCAAACGTTAAAGATTGGTGTTTGGTATTTTTATAGCCTATTTTTTGCATCAGATCAGTAAAGCGTTTCCCATCAGGAAAAGCAACAACCGATTCTTGTAAATAGGAATAAGCTTTTTTATCCTTTGAAAACAAACCTCCAAAAAATGGGGTAAGGTATTTAAAATAGATATGATAAGCTTGTTTTACAGGGAACGCCGTAGGATTTGAAAATTCTAAGATAACCACTTTGCCTCCGGGCTTTAACACTCTTAACATATCTGTCAATCCTTTTTCAAGGTTTTCATAATTTCTCACACCAAAAGCAACCGTAATGGCATCAAAAGTATGGTCTTCAAAATGCAGCCCTTCAGAATCGCCCAACTGCACATCAAAGATCTCTCCCAAATTTCTTTCTGCTATTTTCTGTTTAGCTACCTCCAACATCCCTTCAGAAATATCCACACCTGTAATTTTGCGAGGTTTAAGTATCTTGATGGCTTCAAAAGCAAAGTCTCCCGTACCTGTAGCCACATCTAAAATGTGCTGAGGTTTATCGGTTAAAAGTTCCTTAATCGCTTTTTTACGCCATATGATATCGATACCTAAAGAGAGAAAGTGGTTTAAAAAATCATAGGTTTTTGAAATGTTGTTGAACATGCTCGCAACCTGCTTTTTCTTGGTATCGTTACTTGCGTATGGGGTAATTTCTGAATTCATAATATGTTGCAAAGATAGAAAAGAATGATCTATTTTTTCTGAGAATGATGAAGTAGCATACGCATCTTAAGCGCTTTACTGAGTTCATCAACTAAATTGCTACCTTTGCCCTATGCTTATTAAATCAGCAACATTTGTTGTAAGTAACACTAAAATTTCGGCTTTACCTGCTCCAGATATGCCTGAATATGCTTTTATAGGGCGTTCAAACGTAGGTAAGTCCTCATTGATCAATATGCTGGTTAACCAAAAAGGATTGGCCAAAACCTCTCAAAGACCTGGTAAAACACAGCTGATCAATCATTTTTTAATTAACAGCAACTGGTATATTGTAGATTTACCGGGTTATGGCTATGCAAAAGTTTCTAAGACGAGCAGAGAAAAATGGGAAAAGTTCATTAGAAACTACCTAACCAAAAGAGAGAGTCTGCAATGTGTTTTTGTACTGATAGACAGCAGGCTTGAACCTCAGCAAATTGATCTTGATTTTTGCTGCTGGCTAGGCGAATGTGGCATTCCTTTCGTTATTGTTTATACAAAGGCAGATAAACAGTCTATCAATAAATCAAAGCAAAATATGGCTTCGTTTAACAAAGCATTAAACCGTTGGTTTGAAGAAGTTCCCGCTGCTTTTTTAACTTCATCTGAAAACGGCTTAGGTAAAGATGAAATCTTAACTTTTATAGAAGAGGTAAACAGCAATTTTGTCTTACCTGATGTAGCAACTAAAAATCCCGAAACCGAATAATTTAAAGATCAGATTTGAACATGAAGAAGTATTTTTCATTGGTATTATTTGCTCATTCTATTTTTGCTTTACCCTTTGCCATGATCGGTTTCTTTTTGGGGGTAAACAGTACCGAAAAACCTTTTAACTGGTTACTATTTATAGCCGTGATCTTATGTATGGTGTTTGCACGAAATGCTGCAATGGCTTTTAATCGTTACTTAGACCGTAGTATTGATGCCAAAAACCCTCGCACAGCCACTCGTGATATACCCGCTGGGAGAATAAGTGCAAAAGAGGCACTGATCTTTGTAGTTGTGAACTGTATTCTTTTTATCAGTGCTACATGGTTTATCAATCCTTTATGCTTTTATCTTTCTCCGGTTGCTTTATTTGTAGTGCTTTTTTACAGTTATACCAAACGTTTTACTGCTTTGTGCCATTTGGTTTTGGGAGTTGGTCTAGGCCTTGCTCCTATAGGTGCTTATATTGCTGTAACTGGCCATTTCAATATCGTTCCCGTACTTTATGCTTTTGCAGTATTGTTCTGGGTTAGCGGTTTCGATATTATTTATGCCCTACAGGATGAAGAGTTTGACAGAGGTGAAAAATTGCATTCTATTCCTGCCGCATTGGGCAGAAAAAATGCCTTGCGCTTATCTGAATTTCTGCACCTACTTTCTGCTACTTGTGTTATACTGCCTTTAGCTTTTTACAATTTCGGCTGGCCTTATTACATCGGCATTGCTTTCTTTTGCTTCATGCTCATCTACCAGCATTTACTGGTTAAACCTACCGATATCAGCAAGGTAAACAAGGCATTTGCCACTACAAATGGTTATGCTTCTTTGGTTTTTGCCATTTGTTTCCTAACCGATGCCTATTTAAGAACACATTAAACAGGTAACCTGTTCAGTTCTATATCATCGGGCGATACAAAAATCAAAGGCACTTTTTCTTGCTCAACATAGCTGGAGTCGAGACCAAAACTTGATACCTCGGATAAAGCAAAACGTTTAAGTATGAAATAGTAATCCATGATGCTTCTTTCATAAAAGCTCAAGTTGGTAAATTTGCTTAGGTGTTTTTCTAAAAGCACAAACCTGAAATCTCCCGCTATTTTGTGTCTGTTTAAAGAAGTGTACTGGCTTGTGATGTCAACTTCTTTGTTTTTAACCAGTTCTTCGATCACTTTACGGTACAACAGGTTTACACGTTGTTCTATTCTAAAACCTAATTTAAAATCTATCCTGATCAATTTACCCGGTATCAAGAATTCAACCTTATAGTCCATGGTATAAGGCTCATCCATTACATCAACATGCACCAACCAGTAAACATCTGCTCTTTTAGGTTCTTTCTGTATAATGGAATAAATAATTTTAGATTCGATTTCTGTTTTAAAATTAGCACTGGTTAGATATACCAGTTGCGATGAATATTTAGGCACGCTTTCATCAACACTTAGTTCTTTAATAATATCGAAATAGTCTTCTATCTCTACATATTTCACAAACCTGTTCTTGATTTTCCTAGAGCTGTACCAAGTCCACATTACACTTAAAAGAACTGAACTGATCAGAAGTGTTACCCAACCTCCATGTACAAATTTAGACATGTTACCCATCAAGAAAGCGATTTCTATCACGCCATAAATCAGTACAAAAAGAACAATAAGGTATTTTGGGAATTTCTTTCTCAGCATAAATACAGTAACCAAAATGGTGGTCATTAAGAAAGTAAGGTTTATGGCTAAACCATAAGCTCCCTCCATATTGTCTGAAGTCTTAAATACACTTACTATTATTAAACAGCCTACAAACAATATCCAGTTGATAGAAGGCACATACAATTGCCCTTTTTGTATGCTCGGATAATTGATCCTTACTTTTGGCCAAAGATTTAAACGAACCGCTTCTGATATTAAGGTAAAAGAGCCCGATATCATAGCTTGAGATGCAATTACCGCTGCTGTTGTTGCCAAAGCAACCATATAAACCACTAAACTTTCAGGCACAAGTTCAAAAAACGGGTTAACTACATGCGGATCGTAATTAGGATTTTTCAATACCCATACACCTTGCCCTAAATAGTTAAAAATAAGCATAACCTTTACAAAGGTCCAGCTTACTCGTATATTATCTTTACCGCAATGGCCTAAATCAGAATAAAGTGCTTCAGCCCCTGTTGTACAAAGGAAAACGCCGCCTAAAATTGCTAAAGCACCCGGATTAGTAACCAATAAATGTACTGCATAATATGGATTAAGTGCCTTAAAAATGCTTGGATCATGAATTACCTGGGCCAAACCTGCCACACCCAATGTAGCAAACCAAACAAACATGATTGGCCCAAAAAACTTACCAACTAGATTGGTGCCAAACTGTTGTATGATAAATAGCACCGTAACAATGGCCAACACAATAGGCAGTACTTGTACATGTGGAAATTTTACTTTTAACCCTTCAATAGCCGAGGTTACAGTAATACTTGGGGTAATAATTCCGTCGGCAAGCAGAGCAGCTCCTCCAATAATTGCCGGAATAACCAGCCATTTTGCTTTCTTACGTACCAATGAGTACAGCGAAAAAATCCCTCCCTCGCCCTTATTATCGGCACGTAGCGTAATCAGTACATATTTTATGGTGGTTTGTAGCGTTAAAGTCCATATGATACAGGATAATGCGCCTAATACCAATTCAGGATTGATGTAATTACCAGCTGCATGTGTGGTTTCCGAAATCTCTTTCGCCGTTTTAAAAATGGCTTTTAATGTATATAACGGGGATGTCCCTATATCACCGAAAACAATACCTAAACTAACTAAAACACCTCCGGCAGTAAGTTTATTTACGTTACTAAATTTTGACACTTCTGTTTCTTTAATTTTGCCACAAAATTATGAAAATATAATTCACTTTATCTCCTGCATATCATAAACACCATTCTGTATTAAAAGTTTATATTATCAAAAACTTAAACAATGCTGTTAAATTTTGTTAAAATGCGTTCAAACAGATTTCTTGCTTGATAATTTCAATGTTTTTTTTATATTTTTGTTGCCATAAATCAATGAGAAACTACGCAAAAATAGCGCTCAAAAATAAAGTCATTTACCTTTCGGTATTGCTAATGAGCCTTAGTTTTGCTGTTTTTGCCCAAAAAGTTGACTCTGCTTCATTAAAAAGTGGCCTAAAAAATTTCATTCCCAAAACGCCACAAATCAAAGCCAACATTACACCCTATAAACCTAAAGCTTACATGGGTGCATTATCTGCGGCCAAAGAGCCCAATATCGCTTCGGTTTCTAATAGTAAAAGTGGTAAAACATTAACGGTATTAAAAATATACCCTAATCCGGTAGTTGATCAGTTAAATGTTAATCTTAGATTAGATAGGGAAGTTAATCTTTCTATAAAGATTACTGATCTGTTAGGTAATGACGTTGTAACACTGGCCAATGAAAAAGCTCCACATGGCGAGCAGACTAAAACCTATACTCTGCCCAATAAATTAAATCCGGGCATCTACTTTCTTAAGATCATAGCCGGAGGCGAGCCTGTAATAAAACGTATTTCAGTACTTTAAATCTCTTTTGTTTACTACTTTTGCAGTATGAAAATCATTGCAATTGGCAGAAACTATGCCGCTCACGCTAAAGAATTAAACAACGAAATACCCACTAAACCTGTTATATTCTTAAAACCTGATACAGCGGTACTAAAGGACAACAAACCTTTTTATATGCCCGATTTTTCTTCGGATATCCATTACGAACTAGAGATCGTGCTGAAAGTATGTAAAGAAGGCAAGCACATTGCCGAGAAATTTGCATCGAGTTACTATGATGAAATTGGATTGGGAATAGATTTTACTGCCCGCGACATACAAACCGAGCATAAGCAAAAAGGACTACCTTGGGAACTTGCCAAAGCTTTTGATCATTCGGCAGTGGTCAGCAATTTTTTGTCTAAAAATGAGTTTAAAGATTTATATGACCTCAATTTTGAACTGGATATAAATGGAGAGAAAAGACAAAAAGGACATACAGCCAATTTGTTGTTCTCATTTGAAAAGATAATTGCTTTTGTATCTCAATACATTACTTTAAAAAAAGGCGACTTGATTTTTACAGGAACTCCTGAAGGTGTAGGACAAATTAATATTGGTGATCATTTAACAGCTCATTTAGAAGGCACAGAATTACTTAATTTCCATATCAAATAAAACAAATGCTGAATAGCAGTTTACACAAATTCAATGTATATATAGGCTTATTATTGTTCTCGGTTACTGGGTTGAACATTAATCTAAGCAAAGCACAACAGATTTTCAGTAATAACAAATATCCATTAACAGATTTCAGGTATCCGCTTGATATCGAACCTCCTGCGCTTGCCGGTTCATTTGGCGAGTTAAGGGCTAATCACTTTCATTCGGGCATTGATTTCAGGACCAACCAACGTACGGGTTATCCTGTTTATGCTACTGCAGATGGATACGTTTCGAGATTAAGGGTACAGAACAGTGGTTTTGGGCTGGCACTTTATATAACACATCCTAATGGTTATACTTCTGTTTATGGGCATTTATCAAGATTCAATCCCAAAATAGCCCAAATCGTAAAACAGTTGCAGTATGCAAAGAAATCGTACGAAATTGATGAGTTTCCTAATGCAGACTTGATACAGGTTCGCAAAGGTGAAGTCATCGCTTATTCTGGAAATACAGGCAGTTCAGGCGGTCCTCATTTACATTTCGAATTACGTGATAGCAAAACAGAAGCTACCATCAACCCTCAACTATTGGGTATTGCTATTCCTGACCATATTCCTCCTGTTATCCATGCCATGTATGTTTACCGCTTAAACGGACAGGCGTTTAACGAATTTACCCCTAAGCAATACTTTCAGGTGGCAGGTGGTAAAGGCACTTACACACTCAATAAAGTTAACACGATTAATTTAGGCGGAGAGGTAGGCTTTGGCATTGTGGTTAACGACAGGCATGATGGTGCATCGGGCAATAATGGCGTATATAGCATTGAACTGTTTGTAGATGACATTGTGGTTTATACTTCGGCCTTAGAGCGTTTCAGCTTTGAGAATAGCAGAGCTATTAATGCTCATATAGATTATGCTACCGCACAAAAAACCAAGCAAAATATCCAGAAAAGTTTTGTTGACCCAGGAAATCCTTTAAAAATCTACTATAATCTATCAAATAACGGTAGAGTTGATTTTACAGATGAAAAATTGCACAAAGTAAAGTATGTAATTACCGATGCAAAGGGAAATAAAAGCACGCTTTCTTTTAACGTACAAGCCAACAATAAAGCCACAATAGCTACGCCTAAAGCCAGCGATGGCATTTTGTTCCCTTACGGACAAATTAATGAATATACTGCTGAGGATGTTAAAATTATATTACCTAAAGGAACTTTATACAACGATTTAAATTTTATCTATAAAAAACATAATCGTCCGCAAGGCAACGCTTTTTCAGCCATGCACCAAGTACAAAATACCTTGACCCCGCTACATGTTGGATTTGAAATCTGGATCAAACCAGATAGCACTTTAACCAAATATCAGAACAAGGCATTGATTGTAAACAGTAATTATGTTTCGCAAGGGGGTTCATTTGAAAACGGTTGGGTTAAAGCCACACCAAGAACTTTTGGAAACTTCTTTGTTGCTATAGATACCATTGCACCTCATATTATCCCAGTTAATATTGCAAATGGTAAAAATATGGCTGGAATAGCTAAAATGAGTTTTAGGATCAGCGATAATCTTTCGGGGATAAAAAGTTTTAACGGTTATATTGATGGCAAATGGGTGTTAATGGAGTTTGATACAAAAACAGCAAGCCTATGGCATTCTTTTGATGAAAATACCAAAGCCGGAAAACATAGTTTTGAGCTGATTGTTGTTGATATGAAGGATAACGTAAAACGTTATGCAATTGATTTTTATAGATAAAGCGAAATAAAATGAACGAATTAAAAGCAGGCGACAAAGCGCCATCATTTACCGCAAAGGATCAAGATGGTAACACCATTACTCTTGACCAGTTTAAAGGCAAAAAAGTAATCTTATATTTTTACCCTAAAGATGATACCCCGGGCTGTACAACAGAAGCCTGTGATTTTAGAGATAATTACCAAAGCTTAAAAGCCAAAGGTATGGAAGTTTTAGGCATAAGCGTTGACGATGAGAAATCTCATCAAAAATTTATCAGCAAACACAACCTGCCTTTTACCCTATTGGCTGATACCGATAAACAAATTGTTGAGGCATATGGCGTATGGGGCGAAAAAAATATGTACGGCAAAAAGTATATGGGCACAAATCGTAAAACATTCATCATTGATGAAAATGGAAATATTGCTCATATCATTAATAAAGTAGATACTAAAAATGCCTCGCAACAGGTTTTAGAAGCCCTTGCTTAAAATAAAAAAATACTGCCTCTCGGGGGGGTAGTATTTTTTCAAATGATTTCTAAGAGCTATTTAGAATTCAATAAGGATGTGCCTGTATGCTTTATCGATGCAACAGGTGTAACTTTAATAATCTTAAATTCTGTACGACGGTTTAATTGATGCTCTGCTTCGGTACATTTAACCCCATCTGCACATTGGTTAATCAATTGTGTTTCTCCTTTTCCTATCGGTTTTAACCGCTGTCCATCTATACCTTTCCCAACTAAGAAGTTCATAGCGCTAGCCGCTCTTTTTTCAGAAAGTTTTTGATTGTAGGCTGCAGTTCCTCTTGCATCTGTATGAGCTACCAATTCCAAATTGATTTGTGGCATACTATTCATGAACTGATCCACTTTATTTAATTCCACCTCTGCATCTTTTCTGATGTTCCATTTATTAAAGTCATAATAAATGTTATTTAGCGTAATGGTATAGGCATTCTTAGATTTTTCTAATTCAAATTTAATCTCAAAAACACTAGACTGCAGAATACCTTTTGTAGAAATATCTCCTTTTTGAGAGGTAAAGTATTTATCTGAATTACCACTTAATACATAATCTGTTTCTTTATCAAGCCTGAAACTAAATTTTCCCTGATCATCAGAATAAACGCTCGTTTCATTCCCATTATTTTTATTGCGCAAGATGATCTGTAAGCCCGCAATAGGCAAGTTACTACCTTTTTCAACGGCAATACCCTGAACCACATAAATCTGCTCAATTGGTTTCTCTTCTACTTTTATACCCAATTTAAAACTATAAATATCATCCATACCAAGCCCACCCGACCTGTTACTTGATAAATAGCCAGTTGAGTTATCTTCATTAAAAACAATCCCGAAATCATCTTTAGGCGAGTTAAGCGGTGCTCTCAGGTTTTCTACCTTTGAAAAATTATTTTTAGAACCTTCGGCCGAAAAGATATCTAGTCCTCCCATACCTATATGTCCTTTTGAAGCAAAATAAAATTTTCCATCTTTCCTTACCGAAGGGAAAACATCATCTTCTGAAGTATTGATCTCGTTACCACAGTTTATAGGGGCAGACCATGTACCATTGGCCTGTTTTTCTGCATAATAAATATCCATTCCGCCATAACCACCCGGCATATCAGATACAAAATACAAAATCTTGCCATCGGGCGATAAAGCTGGGTGCTGTACAGAAAACTTACCATCCGCATTAAAAGGCAGCTTATCTTTAACTACCCAATCGCCATTTTGCTTAACTGCCATCAACAAGTATTGGCGTCCCGGATTATTGCTATTATTTTTATTTTTAAAAGGTACCGAGCGGGTAAAAATCATCGTATCTGCTGTTACATTAACCACAGCAGGGCCTGTATGAAAACCACTATTTACTTTTTTATTTAAAGCCGCTATTTGTTTATTTTCGGCATGGAGTGCATATAATTTCAAGTAAGGGTTACCTGTCCATCCGTATACTTTTTCGCTTTTTGCATCTTTTTGCCAACGGTCTGATACGATCAACAAATCTTTGCCTGCCCATACCGGGCTAAAATCTGAGTTTTCAGAATTTAGTGCTTTCTCATTTTTAACGCTAGCACCAATATCAGGATTATCTGCCCAAAATTTAGCTGTACGACAAATATCTGCCTGTTGCTGCGCTTCTGCGTTTACACTTTGGTCTTTTGTTCCCCAAGTAAGATAATTACCTTCTGCTTCCTCAAACTTACCATTTTGCTTAAGTGCATCAGCTAAGTATTTATAATTGTAAACAGGTGCATCAGTATATTGTAAGGTTTTTTTGTACCAAATCTCAGCCTTTTCAGTATTATTGATAAATCTATAGCAGTTGGCAATCTTCTCTGCCACTTCCATGCTTGGGCTTCCCTGCATTACTTTCTCGTAAATTTCTAATGCAAATTTATAATCGAGAGATTTGTACAACTTATCTGCATCCTTAATATCGTCTGAAAACAGTAAGGAAGGCATTAAATAAACGAACAAGAAGACAATAAAGAAACGTGTAATTTTTCTTAGTGACATAGGAAAGGTTTAAAAGTAACGCGGAGAGGTTAAAGCGTTATATTTTTCTTTTTTACCTATAGTAAATCCTATCGAAATTTCATGACTGCCACCTGTATAGCCATTTAATTTTGATAAGCTATAATCAAATGCATAACCTGCACGTATGTTTCTAGCAATAAAGACTTCAACCAATCCTATCAGCGAATTTTGCTGAAATGTTTTATTTACATCTTGGTTATTTTTCAACATATCAACACCTACCCGATATGAAGCTCCCAACCATAAAGTTTCTTTGATCAAAAAAGAAAGGTTAGCATCAAAATTACCATAACCATCTGGGTCTTGACGCAACATCAAAGATGGCTTAAACTTAAGGTCTTCGTTTACGTTTAATAAACCTCCAACTGTTAAAAAGAAGTTTGTAGGCGGCAATATTACATATTTGGCTCTTTCTTTATTTTTGTTAAGTGTTTTGGTCAATGCATTGTTAACAGATGCACCTGCATAAAAATGATCGTTACTAAAGTAAACCCCAAAACGTGCATCAGGAGAAAAATAAGTCTGTTGTCCTGAGAAATTTCGATCGCTTCCATCGCCAATCACCGCATTATTTCCATTTAGCACAAACTGTATAGCGCCCAAACCCAATCCAAAACTTAACCTTGAATTTTCCCCAACCGGCAATCTATAGGCATAATTCGCCATAAAAGATGTTTGTCCCTGTATGCCTACCTTATCGTTCATTACAGATAAACCCAAGCCTACGTTTTTGTTATTGAAAAATGCCCCGTCTATAATAAAAGACTGAGTTCTTGGTGCATCTTTTATGCCTACCCATTGGTTACGGTTCAATAAAGTAATGTTAACATCTTCCTTATATCCTGCGTAAGCCGGATTAATGATCAAATTATTGAACATATATTGGCTATAGATTACTTCATGTTGCGCACGAACCAAGCCTGCACTTAAACAAAGAAGCAATAGAAAAATCGTTTTCTTCATAGCACTATTTTTTAACAACAGTTACAGTTCCTTTATATACTTTATTCTCACCACTAACATTAGCTCTTAAAATATAGATATATGTTCCGGCTGCTACATTTGAAGCATCCCAAGCAGATGCATTTTGATAATTGGCTTTTTTGTAAACAAGATTTCCAGATCTGTCAAATATTTTCAGGTCGTTATCAGGATATAAATCTATATTTTTTATCTCCCATCTTTCATTTACACCATCTCCATCAGGAGAAAAAGCATTATAAAGTTCTATAGTATTTAAAGTTGCAGAAAAAGCAAAAGGCATTTCTTTATTACTTGTTGCGGTTAATTTATAAACAGCGGCGGCATTTAACTGAGGCAATAAAGTTGGTACGTCTTTTCTGAATGCAGCAGGCGCAATATCCCAAATGTTTTGGGTAGCCCAATTGACTAAATTATTGAACTGATCCGCCTCTGTGCCTGCATAAAGCAATAAATCAGCATCGCTTTTACCTTCCGTCTGTATGATTCTGTGGTAAAAATTATCATTAATATTTCCTATTCCCGATTTCTTTACCGCCCTACTATAACCATCATCACTTGGATCCCGATCTATGAATGCAGCTCCATAAGTATTAACTCCCGCATCTTTAGGTGTTATAGCTACTGGCCTTTTTAAGTTGAGCTTATCTGAACCAAAAGGAAAAATGTAAGTTCCAATCTGCCCAGTTTTGCGGAACAAGAAACTTTCTTTTTGAGTATAGAAGAAACCTTTATTATACAATAAAGCTTGCACATCAGGGTTAAATATGCTAAGGCTATAACCATCCGTCTTAATTTCGGCATCGCCTATATTGATATTATCGCCTATTTCTATATGGTTTTTAAGATAAAAAATCCCATCTCCAATGAAACTTAATTTAGGGAAAAAAGTAGCTTTTTGCCCCTCTAAGGTACCCTTTCCGCCTATAAATTTTACCAAGCCAACAGAACCGTTGTCCATTAATTTTGAACCGGTATTATTTACCCATCTATTCTCGACCACAATCTCCCCGTTGTTCATCAACGTGCCGCTATTGTGGGTATAAGATTCATTTACATAGAACAAGCCCTGTTTTTCTACACTAATTGTAGTTCCTGTATTGGTAACCTGCGCATAAGCAATATTAACCAACAAATGCAATACTATTATGATAAGGCTCTTTTTCATAATACTTATTCAATTGCACTGATATAAAACTGCATAGACGGCAGGTCTATACCTGCGCTACTCAGATTTATAAATTTAATTTCTACAACTCCAGTAGCCGATACTCTTGCATAAGCAATCAATAAACCATCTGGCAGTTCCTGCGAAGAAGATACCGATACACTCGCTGTTTTAGCAATTCCATTTATAGCAACGGTTTGTTTGTACGAAGCTCCCACAGCAATTAAAGGCAGGTCTATGGTATTTGTACTTTTATAAATAGCTGTTATAGGTGCTCCGTTCTCTCCTATTCTTATCTGTCCGTTTGTTTTTATTCTTATGCCTTCGGCCCGATTAGCTGCAAGAATAACTTCTTTATCATCGGTTGTGCCTATAAAGTCTCCAAAAACACTCGGATTAGTGGTTCCCCCAATACTACCCGCACCATTTCCTGTTCTTAACCAAGCATTGACACTTCCTGATGGACCTTGCGGGCCTTGTGGACCAGTCTCTCCTGCATCTCCTCTTTCACCTTTATCGCCTTTTGGTCCGGTTGGGCCAATTGGTCCAGCTGGACCTGTATCGCCTTTAGCACCGGCCGGGCCAGTAGGGCCAGTTGGTCCCACTATACCTTGAGGACCTTGTGTGCCAATATCTCCTTTGTCGCCTTTATCTCCTTTAGCGCCGGTTGAGCCAGTTGGTCCAGCAATACCTTGAGGGCCTTGTGCACCAATATCTCCTTTGTCGCCTTTATCTCCTTTAGCACCGGTTGGGCCAGTAGGGCCAGTTGGGCCAGCAATACCTTGAGGGCCTTGTGCGCCAATATCTCCCTTATCACCTTTGTCTCCTTTATCTCCTTGCGCACCTGTTTGACCTT
>DDEP01000132.1 GCA_002336465.1 Pedobacter sp. UBA1951 | reverse complement strand
CTCCTGTATCTCCTTTATCGCCCTTTGGTCCAGCAGGTCCTTGCGAACCCGTTAAACCCTGAGGCCCCTGTGGGCCTTGAGGTCCGGCAACGCCTTGAGAACCTTGCAAGCCTATGTCTCCCTTATCCCCTTTATCGCCTTGTGGCCCAACAGGCCCCATTAAACCTTGCGGCCCTGTAGCTCCTGTTAAACCAGTTGGGCCAGCAGGACCAATAGGGCCTTGCAAACCCTGTGCTCCGGGCAAACCCGTATCTCCTTTATCGCCTTTTGCACCTGCAGCACCTTGAGGACCTGTATCTCCACGATCACCTTTAGGGCCTTGTATGCCTGTAGTTAAATTTGCTATATTCGTCCAAGTTCCATCTGCCTGCCTCTTGTATACATTTCCGGTATTGTTATTCAAGTACAAATCCCCTTCTTTTATTCCTGAAGGCTCTGTAGGTTGCGAAGGAGGATTTAAAGTACCATTATACCATTGTGCTCCGGCAGGACCAGCAGGGCCTACCACTCCAGTAGCTAAATTCGCTACCTCAACCCAGCTGTTGCTTACTTTTAAAAATACTTTACCGTTATTGTTATTTAAATAATAGTCTCCGTTTTTAGATGCTGCAGGTTCGGATGCTGCGACAGGCGGATCTAAAGTACCGTTGTACCATACCACCCCTGCATCTCCTTTATCACCCTTATCACCTTTTGCTCCTGCATCTCCCTTATCACCTTTTTGGCCATCTAACCCATTATCTCCTTTTGGTCCTTGAGGTCCAGTTGCTCCATTAATACCGTTTACCCCATTTACACCTACCGATCCTGCATCTCCTTTATCGCCCTTATCACCTTTTGGTCCTGCATCTCCCTTATCGCCTTTATCACCCTTATCGCCTTTTGCTCCTGCATTATTTCCGCTAAAGATTTCCTCCCAATCTGTATCTTTCCAAACATTAAATCTGTTAGTAGTGATGTTAAAAATCAATAGCCCGTTTATTGCTTGACTGCTAGACCCGGGAGCTTGTAACGCATCCCGCTGTGTTGTGGACAATCTGGGTATGAGCAAGCCTTTTTCTGTAGATGAAATATCTAAAATTGATTTAGGATTTGGGGTTTCCGTTCCTATACCTACACCTCCTTTTTGGCCAAGTGCAGACAAGCCAAACAGCAAGAGTGTTAATAAAGCAAAGATCCTCATAAAAGCGAAATGTTTGTTGATTTTTGGGTAATTATTTACTCAAATATAAATAGTTTATACAATATCACAAACTTATCAACAAATAATATTCAAAAATGTTGATAACCAAGCATGTACGTTCTATTTTCAAATGTTAATAAACTGAATTTTCACACAAATTGCCTATGCTTTATTTATTTAACTTAACTTTGTTAGTAATCAACTTTTATTTTAATGAAACATACTATCAGCGAGTTAGAAAACATCGCATCGCAAGTTAGAAGAGACGTTTTAAGAATGGTACATGCTGTACAATCTGGCCACCCGGGAGGTTCTTTGGGCTGTGCCGATTTTTTCACGGCTTTGTATTTCGAAATTCTTAATCAAAAGCCAGAGTTTAACATGGACGGCATCGGAGAGGATCTTTTCTTTTTATCAAATGGTCACATTTCGCCAGTTTGGTATAGCGTCTTAGCTAGATCTGGGTATTTCGAAGTAAGCGAATTGGCTACTTTCAGAAAAATCAATTCGAGGTTGCAAGGGCACCCTACTACTCATGAAGGATTGCCTGGCATACGCATAGCTTCTGGTTCTTTGGGACAAGGCACATCTGTAGCTATTGGTGCTGCTTTGGCTAAAAAACTTAACCACGACAATTCGTTAGTATATGTTTTAACTGGCGATGGAGAACTACAAGAGGGCCAAAACTGGGAAGCTTTCATGTTTGCTCCTCACCATGAAGTTGATAATCTTATTGTAACTGTTGATTATAACGGCCAGCAAATAGATGGTCCTACTGAAAAAATATTATCACTAAAAAGCCTTCAGAACAAATTTGAAGCCTTTGGATGGCAGGTAATTTCTTGCGATGGCAATAACATGGAAGAGGTTTTAAAAACCATGCATTATGCCAAATCATTAACAGGAAAAGGAAGGCCTATAGTTAACCTGATGAGTACACAAATGGGCTACGGAGTTGATTTTATGGTAGGCACTAATAAATGGCACGGTGCTGCGCCAAATGACGAGCAACTAGAAAAAGCCTTAACTCAGCTCGAAGAAACTTTAGGAGATTATTAAACTGCCCTTTAATTTATTTAGTTACAGTAATGAAAAAATACACATATACAGAAAAAAAAGATACCCGTTCTGGTTTTGGAGCCGGCTTACATGAAGCAGGTAAAAGAAACGAAAATGTTGTGGCACTTTGTGCCGATTTAGTGGGTTCTTTAAAAATGGACGCTTTTATCAAAGACTTTCCAGAGCGTTTTATCCAAGTTGGTATTGCAGAAGCAAATATGATGGGCATTGCTGCCGGATTAACTATTGGCGGAAAAATACCTTTTACAGGAACTTTTGCCAATTTCTCTACAGGTAGGGTTTATGACCAAATTAGACAATCTATTGCTTACTCAGGCAAAAATGTAAAAATATGTGCTTCGCATGCTGGGTTAACTCTTGGCGAGGATGGTGCTACACACCAGATCTTAGAAGATATAGGCATGATGAAAATGCTTCCGGGCATGGTAGTAATCAATCCTTGTGATTATAACCAGACCAAAGCCGCTACCTTGGCCATCTTAGAACACCAAGGCCCTGTTTATCTACGTTTTGGCCGGCCAACAGTTCCAGTATTTACACCCGAAGATCAAAAATTTGAGATTGGTAAAGCGTGGATGGTAAACGAAGGAACAGATGTAACTATTGTTGCTACAGGCCACATGGTTTGGAGAGCCATTGAAGCGGGAGAAAAACTGGCTGAAATGGGCATTGATGCCGAAATCATCAATATCCACACCATAAAGCCATTGGATGAAGAGGCCATTTTAAAATCGGTTAAGAAAACCGGATGTATCGTAACCTGCGAAGAGCACAATAAATATGGAGGTCTGGGCGAAAGTGTTGCACATTTACTTACAACTGCTTATCTTGTGCCTCAAGAATTTGTTGCGGTAAACGATAGCTTTGGCGAAAGCGGAACACCTGATCAGTTAATGACCAAGTATAAGTTAGATCCTGCTGATATTGTTGCTGCTGTACAAAAAGCGATATCTAGAAAAACCAAATAATTTAAATGAAGCAGGTTGAAGACGAAGAAATTCTTTTAAAATTCAAAGATGAGCAAACGCGTACGCTGGCCTTCAATCTGCTTCTTCAAAAATACCAGCAAAAAATCTACTGGCATATCAGAAGATTGGTTATAGATCACGATGATGCAGATGACCTAGTGCAGGAAACCTTTGTTAAAATCTGGAAAAACCTTGCAAACTTTAGGAACGACTCTCAGCTTTATACTTGGATTTATCGCATAGCCACAAACGAATCCATTACTCACCTCAATAGGAAAAAAAATAAAAATAACATTTCTATTGATGAGGTAAATACAGAATTGGCCGAAACATTAACCGCATCTACTCATTTTGACGGCAATAAAATTCAAAGGCAATTACAGGCTGCCATACTTACCCTACCCGAAAAACAACGTATAATTTTTAACATGAAATATTTTGACGATATGAAATACGATGAAATTTCTGAAGTATTGGGCACAAGCGTAGGTGCGTTAAAAGCTTCGTTTCATATAGCAGTCAAAAAAATTGAGCTTTTTTTAAAAAATATTGATTAAGGTATTAAACCTTTTACAAGAAAACGCATCAATAAATGTGTAATGAATAGAGTTGATGAAAATATGGAATGGAAAGATGAAGCACCACTACTCGCTCAGCTACCTGCAAGTAATCCATATCGTGTGCCTGATAATTATTTTGACACCCTAACAGAACGTATCCATCAAAGTATTTTTATAGCTGACATGGATAAAAATCCAACCGGAGGATTTAGTACCGAAAAAAGTTTTTTTGAGGAGCAAAAGCAACAAATCCTTAATCAAGTTGCTCTTTTGAATCAAACTACGGCCAATACGGGTTTTAGCGTACCTGATGGTTATTTTGATCAGTTGAATAGCGCTATACTTGCTCAAACAATCCATACATCGGTTTCTAAACCTAAAACAATTAAGCTTTGGGCTTCTGTTACAAAATATGCGGCAGCTGCCTGTGTAATACTTATTGGTTCAATATTCTTTTATATTAACCAACAGTCTAAAATTGAAAAGAAGAAATTCTTGGCCGATACTACTACAGAACGCATGCTTTATGATATAGACGAGAATGCAATCATTGATCATATACATGAAACACAAAAGGTACCAGTTACACAGGTTTCTAATAGAGACGTAGAAAAGTATATTTTAGAAAATTTTTCAGCAAACGACATTACCAATAATTTGTAAAAAATGAAGTATTTATCAATCTTATTTCTATTGTTTTTACTTCCTTTTTATTCAAGATCTCAAGAATCTAGAAGTGAAATAGAAGAAAAAATGGAAGCCAACAAAGTAGCATGGCTTACCACTAAGTTGGATCTTAATCCAGATGAAGCCAAAGTATTTTGGCCTATTTACAATGATCTTGTAAGGGAGCAAAGAGCACTGAGAAGCGAACGCTTTCAAAAAATGATCAGCTTTAGAAAAATTAAGGAAATTGATGATCTTAGCGATAGTGAAATCCAGACCTT
>DDEP01000228.1 GCA_002336465.1 Pedobacter sp. UBA1951 | reverse complement strand
CAACAGATAATTATATTATGTTTTTAAAATCGGTGGTAGATGGCATTCTTGCAGAGCAGAACCGTTCTTTGAGCTGGCTGGCCGCGGAGATGGGAAAAACTTTTGATGGATTAAGGCTAAGCTTGATAAGAGGTTCTATTAAATATCTCGATATACAAAAGATGGCTAAAATATTGAATGTGTCGGTTTCACGGTTTTTTACCGATCCAGCCGAATATGATATTTTAACTAAAACAACTATTAATGAGCCTTTAGAGGAGTATAACTCCATTTATAAAACGGAGTTTAAAAGTTGCCAAGAAATGGTAGAAACTTTAAAGTCTCAGATAAAAGATAAGGATAAAATTATAGCGCTATTAAGTAAATAATAGAGGTAAACTGGGGTTATTTCAGCAAATCTGGTCGCCTGGTTTGTGTGCGCTTTAAAGCCTCATCGTACCTCCATTCGTTTATCTTGGCCTCATGACCACTTAAAAGTACATCAGGTACTTTATGGCCTCGCCATTCTGCAGGTCGGGTGTAAACAGGAGCGTCTAACAAATCTCCTTGAAAGCTATCTGATAAGGCTGAAGTCTCATCGTTAAGTACGCCGGGTATTAATCGTGTTATTGCATCTACCAATACCGCGGCTGGTAATTCTCCTCCAGATAAAACATAATCTCCGATAGAGATTTCTTTTGTTACAAAAATATCACGGATACGTTGATCGATGCCCTTGTAGTGGCCGCATAAAACAATGATATTTTCTTTAGTAGATAAATTGTTAGCTATAGTTTGATTAAGCGTTTCGCCATCTGGAGTCATAAAAATAACTTCATCATAAGATCTTTCTGCTTGGAGTTTTTCTATGCAAGCAGCGAAAGGTTCTATGCCCATCACCATTCCGCTGCCGCCACCATAAGGATAATCATCAACACTTTTATGCTTGTTATTGGCGTAATCTCTTAGGTTATGAACATGGATTTGCGCAATACCCTTGCTTTGCGCCCTTTGTAAGATAGAGTGGGCAAATGGACTACTTAACAGGTCAGGTAATACAGATATAATGTCAAAACGCATCCTGCAAAGATAAACATTTCATCCTTGGTTTACTCGTTGTCATCAAGTTCAAAGATATCTTCTACTTTCACATTAAAAACCTTTGCTATTTTCAATGCCAATACAGTTGAAGGTACGTATTTTCCCGATTCGATTGTGTTTATAGTTTGCCTCGAGACTTGTATCATCTCAGCTAGTTCAGCTTGGGTAATGTTCTTGATGGCTCGTTGTACTTTAATACTGTTCTTCATATTAAGCAGCCTCCTTTCTGGAGCGATATAAATTCCAGTTAAATATGATAATAAATAATATTAATGTGGTCCAAGTATTATAAATCATAAATATGGCGAAGCTTAAGCCATAGCTAGAAAAGTTTAAAATTAAGATAATGGCATAGCTTATAAGTACAGCCCATTGCAAGCTTTTAAGGCGTAAATGCGAAATGTACTCATCTTCTATCTTTTCTTTAGCGAAAACAACCATCAATAAGCCAATTGTAATTCCTAAAAAAGCCAACTCATTGGTAAGATTGTAATCTGCAAAGTTCAGCGGGCTGTCTTCATTTTCTGGTGGAAGATATATTTGAAAGCCATTGATTTTAAAATCAAATGCCAAGCAGAAATAACCTAACACCGTTGAGGCAAGAAATAAGATCCAACCGAATACCTTGTATTTGTTGGGGAGTAAAATACGATTTTTCATGTCAAATAAATTTTACCAAATATAAAGTATATTTTACATTAATGTCAAGTATAATTTACAAAAAGTCTAATTTGTTTTTCTTTAGATCATGTTGTCCATTGATCGTGTACCACAGCAATGAGATAGTATTGGCCTTGGAACCTTTCAAATACAAGACGTAAACTTTGCCAATCCATGCCGTTTAAAGCACTATCAGACCCAGTAAAATGATACTCTACAAAAAGAGCTTCAGGAAATATGCTTTTTAAGTTACTCTTAGAGTTACCTTGTTTAATAATTTGGTTAAAAGCTTTTTGAGGTGCTTTCTCGAAATCAGCATTATAAACGAACTTATCGAGATAAGGAATAACCTTTAACTGCATAATTTCGCCAGATCCATCATAAGTGCCCCAAGTTAAGGTCCAGTTTTTTTCAATAGATTCTAAAAAATCTTTTGCCAATAATCGTTTGCTTTTTTTTACATCTATAAATCCGTAAGGAGAGAAAAGAACTCCTTTTTGGGGATGAAAGTTTAATGAGAATACTTGGTAGTTGCGTTGCTTTAAGGATGTTAAAATTTGACTAGCAATTTTAAAGATCGAATCTTGTTGGGTATTTCCTGATGATATAGGTGTAGAATTTTTTTGTTGAGGGTTATCTTTCTTATAGCTGTTAGCCAAACTAATCGTGTCTAGTTTTTCTTCGTTCTTAGATGAGTTATTGCTGCATGATGCAAACAAAATAAAAATGCCGAAAATTACTAAATAACGTTTCATAAATCATCAGTATGAAAAGCAAACCCGTAGAAGACTACTGTAGATACACATCTAATAATCCTTCAGGTAAATCTAAATGTAATACCTTTTCATGTTCATCAATCTCCACAATGAAATCTTCGTTTAATGGGAATAAGATTTCCTTCTCTTGATAAACAACTGTGGCTACAAATTGTTGAGGATATTCATTAACAGCAATAATTTTACCCAGTTCGCCTAAATTTTCATCTACTGCCATGTAATCTACTAAATCTGTATAGTAAAATTCATCTTCATCACGAACAGGCATTTTGCTCAATGGCAGATAAACTTTCTTTTTGACAAGGTCTTTGATTTTATCTATACTATCTAAGTCTTCAAAAAGAAATAATCCGGTGCTATTAGGGTAAAGCTTGTGTTGATCTACAAAAAAGGGAACCAGCTTTGAGTTGATTTCGAGAAACAGTACTTCAAGGTCTAATTCATCATAATTTTCAAATTCAAAAAAGATTTGCAGCTCTCCCTTCAATCCTTTTGTTTTGGTTATGTAGCCTATATAAAATGCCTCGTTCAGTGTCATAATAAATTTAATTTATAAAAAAATAGCGTTTCGAATTTCGAAACGCTATTTGATGCATATCAATAATCTGATTATTCAGCGTTATTTTCTGCTTGAGTTTCTTCAGCTGCTGGTTCCTCGGTTTGAGGTTCTTCAGTTTCAGCTGTTTCTTCAGCTACTGGAGCATTTTTAGCTGCAATAGCTGCTGCTTTCTCTTCTTTTTTCTTCGCTTCTGCTGCTAAAGCTGCTTTTCTGTTTTCAGCTTTTTTAGCGGCTAAACCATCTACTTTACCAGTGATTTTGCTGCCTTTTTCTTCTAACCATTTAGCAAATTTTTCTTCTGCTTGTTCAGGAGTTAAAGCACCTTTTCTAACACCACCTTCTAAGTGTTTTTTGTAAAGAACACCTTTGTAAGATAAAATAGCACGAGCTGTATCTGTAGGTTCAGCACCGTTAAGTACCCATTTTACAGCTTTTTCGAAGTTGATTTCGATGGTTGCTGGATTGGTGTTTGGGTTATAAGAACCTAAACGCTCAATGAACTTACCATCTCTTGGAGCACGTGAATCTGCTACCACTACGTGGTAAAAAGGTTTTCCTTTTTTACCAAATCTTTGCAATCTGATTTTAGTTGCCATTCTTGTATTAAATTTATGTATTCAACATAGTTCCCGGAACTCCGTGTTGCGGGGATGCAAAAGTAAGTAAAATGTTAATAATTAGCAAACTGCAAATTCTTCATCGTTGCAGTAGCCTTTTCTGTAAAAACAATTTGTGATTAGAATAGCAATAAAGGAGGGTTTTAGACTTTTTATAAACATTAAAAAGACTTGAATAATCAATTGATAGATTATAGTTATGTAAAAGAAGGTTATGGGGTAAAATCAGCAAAAAACAAGCTGTGTTTTTGGAATATATTCGGAAGTAGGAATGTTTCAATCTTAAAGAAAAAGTGTATTTTAGCGCAAAAATACTGCTTGCAACATTATTATTACAGGGCATTGCGGTAGAATTAAAATTTACTAAAAATAAGATGAAAGTTGCACTAATTACGGGAGTGACCGGCCAGGATGGTGCCTATTTAACAGAATTCCTGTTAAAGAAAGGTTATTTTGTACATGGTATTAAAAGAAGATCGTCTTTGTTTAACACAGACCGAATAGACCATCTTTATCAGGATCAACATGAAGATAATGTTAAATTTAAGCTTCATTATGGAGATTTAACAGATTCCACTAATTTGATTCGAATAATTCAGGAAACTCAACCTGACGAGATTTATAATCTGGCAGCGATGAGCCATGTAAGAGTGAGTTTTGAAATGCCTGAATACACAGCGAATGCAGATGGCATAGGCACCCTGCGTATTTTGGAAGCGATTAGGATTTTAGGGCTAACCAAAAAAACTAAAGTGTACCAAGCATCTACTTCTGAACTTTACGGACTGGTGCAAGCTGTACCTCAAAGCGAATCAACGCCTTTTTATCCGCGTTCACCATATGCTGTTGCTAAAATATATGGATACTGGATTACGGTAAACTATCGTGAAGCATATGATATGTTTGCTTGTAACGGTATTCTTTTTAATCATGAAAGTCCCTTGCGTGGCGAAACTTTCGTTACACGAAAAATAACACGAGCTGCTTCTAAAATTGCTTTAGGCCTGCAGAAATGTTTGTATCTTGGCAATCTTTCAGCTCAAAGAGACTGGGGTCATGCCAAAGATTACGTGGAGGCTATGTGGTTAATTTTGCAACAAGAAAAGCCTGAAGATTACGTTATTGCAACGGGTATTACTACTACTGTAAGGGATTTTGTTAGAATGAGCTTTGCAGAGTTAGGCATTATAATTGAATTCTCAGGAAAGGATGAGAATGAAAAAGGTGTAATTATTGATGTTGATACAGAAAAAGCTAAAGCCTTGGGATTGAATTTAAATGTTTTAAATTTAGGTCAAACCGTGGTAAAGGTAGATCCTAAATATTTTAGGCCTACAGAAGTTGATTTATTGCTTGGAGATCCATCTAAGTCAAAAAACCAATTAGGGTGGCAGCCTAAATATGATCTTCCGGCATTAGTTAAGGATATGGTCTCATCTGATTTGAAATTGATGAAGAAAGATGAGTACCTTAAACAAGGCGGATATAAAACGCTCAATTATTTCGAATAATAACTTTCATAGCATGATAAAAAAATCCCTAGCTGTATTAGTTTTTTTGTTGGTTACGGCCATTTGTTCTTTTGCACAGAATAACTATGCAAATTATAAGGTCGATGACTTGACAGATACACAGATTGTCCAGATTATAAAGCAGGCCGAATCGATTGGATATACTTCTCCTGATCAGATTACACAAGTTGCAAAAGCGAGAGGTCTAAGTAGTGAAGAAGCTGAAAAACTGAAAATCAGGATTGAGAAAATCAAAAAAAATGGGGTTTCAGATGAAAAACAACAAAATCAGAAAAAAACTTCAGTTTCTCGCCAGATTGAAGGGAAAAATATAGATGATCAGGGCTTAGATGAAGAAGCTAACCGCAAAGAAAAAAATAAGAAAGAAAAGGTTACAGAAGAAAACGAGGATCCGTTTGAATTAAAGGTTTTTGGACAAGATTTATTTAAAAATAATGAAATAACTTTTGAACCAAACCTAAGATTAGCTACACCAAAGAACTATGTAATTGGTCCAGATGATAAACTATTGATAGACCTAACTGGAGATAATGAGCGTTCTTACGAGTTGCCAGTTAGTACAGAAGGTTATATTAACTTAGAATATGTGGGACGTGTGGCTGTTGGAGGACTTACTATAGAACAAGCTACCTCTAAAATTAAAACAGTAATGTCTCGTACTTATCCGGCTTTAAAATCTGGGAGAACAAATGTTGCTATTAACTTAGGAAATATAAGGAGTATAAAAGTAATGATTACCGGACAAGCAGTAAAACCCGGTACTTATACCATTTCTTCCTTATCTTCTGCCTATAATGCGTTGTATGCTGCTGGAGGTCCATCAGATAAAGGGTCTTTTCGAAATATACAGATAATCAGAGGAAATAAAGTAGTTGCCGTTATTGATACTTATAGCTTTTTATTGGATGGGATTTTTGCAAATAATATCCGCTTGCAGGATCAGGATGTAATTAATATTCCCTTTTATGAAAAACGTGTGGAGGTAGAGGGAGAGGTAAAAAGAAGAGCAATTTTTGAAGTTAAGAATAATGAAACACTGACAGATGTGCTTGGCTTTGCAGGTGGATTTACCACTAAAGCTTATACCGCTAGTATAAAAGCGTTTCAAAATACTGACAGGGAAAGAAAAATAGTAGATATTAAATCTTCTGATTTCTCTAATTACAGGCCTAAGAATGGAGATAAATATCTGATAGAGGCAATATTGGATCGTTTTGCTAACCGTGTTGAAATAATTGGAGCAGTTTTTCGCCCAGGTTTTTATGCAATAGATGGCGGGTTAACCTTAAAAGGTCTAATAGAGAAAGCAAATGGGCTGACTGAAGATGCATTTCTAAATAGAGGATACATCAATCGATTAAATCCAGATAATACGCAAATTTTAGTACCTTTTGACGTAGCCAAAATCATGTCTGGTGCACAACAAGATATCACTTTGCAAAGAGAAGATAAAATTACAATTAACTCTTTATTTGACTTAAGAGAAGAACAGACAGTTAGCATCCAAGGAGAAGTCCGTGCACCGGGGATGTTTCCTTATGCAGATAATCTAAGTGTTGTAGATGTTATCCAGATGGCAGGTGGCTTAACTGAAGGAGCTACACCAAAGCATATAGAAGTTTCAAGAAGAGTTAAAAATGATGGAACAGCAACGGATAAGTCCAAGATTGCAGAGGTTTTCATAGTTAATATAAGTGAAGATCTTAAAGTTCTGGATAAAGAATTTAAGATTATGCCTTTTGATGTTATATCTGTTAGGGCATCAGAAATCTATTCTGTTCAAAAACAAGTGAGAATTGAAGGAGAGGTAACCTTTCCGGGAACATACACCATTACATCAAAAGAATACCGTATCTCTGATTTAATTAAGAGTGCAGGAGGTTTAACTACTTGGGCTTATGTTGATGGAGCTTCATTAAAAAGGCCTGGAGCAGCTAAAGTAAATCCTAAAGATAAAAATGCGATAGATGATAGTGAAGAGGAACAAAAGAAAATTTTAAACTTAGAGCGCATACAGGATAGTGGGTTGAAAGATGTGAAAGAAAAGAAGGTGGATGAAAAGTTGGTTCAATCAGATTTAGTAGGGATTAATTTGGAAAAAATATTACAGAATCCTAAATCGCGTATTGACTTAATATTAGAAGAAGGAGATATTATTCGTATTCCTAAGCAATTACAAATTGTAAAAGTTTCAGGAGAAGTTCTTAATCCTAACAGTATCGTGTATTCACCGGGAAAGAGCTTCAAGGAATATATCAGTGGAGCTGGAGGTTTTACAGGTAACGCAAAGAGAAGCGGAGCCTATATCAAATATGCCAACGGCACAGCCGAATCGACTAAAAAATTCTTGTTTTTTAGCAACTATCCTAAAGTAAAACCAGGAGCAGAAATATTGGTTCCTGTTAGACCAGAACGTGAAAAAGTAACTGCTCAAGCTTGGATTGGAATAGGAACAGGCATAGCCTCGCTTGCAGCAATTCTTGTAAGTTTGTTGAAATAAGATGAAAGTACTTGCAGATTCAAAAATTGCTGTAATTGGTTTGGGTTACGTAGGGCTACCCTTGGCTATAGAATTTGCAGAAAAGTACCAAGTAATAGGTTTTGATATCAATCAAGATAGGGTTTCTAACCTTAATAATGGGATAGATTCTACAAAAGAAGCAGATATTGACAGATTACAAAACTTGTTGTCTCTTAATAATAATGTAAACGGGTTAAGGTTTACTAAAGAAGCATCACAAATTAGAGATTGCAATATTTTTATTGTTACTGTCCCCACACCTATAAATCAGTTTAAAGCACCCGATTTAAATCCTCTACTTTCAGCTTCTGAAATGATAGGAAAAGTTCTAAAAAGAGGAGATATAGTTATTTATGAATCGACCGTTTACCCGGGCTGTACAGAGGAAGATTGTGTTCCTGTTTTAGAAAAAAGCTCGGGATTAAAATTTAATATAGATTTCTTTTGTGGGTATTCTCCTGAGCGTATCAATCCGGGAGATAAGATCAATACCCTTACTAAAATTAAAAAGGTTACTTCTGGCTCAACCCAAGAAATTGCAGATGTGGTTGATCAGCTTTATGCTAGCATCATTACAGCAGGAACGCATAAAGCCTCTTCCATTAAAGTGGCAGAAGCCAGTAAGGCTATAGAAAATGCCCAAAGAGATGTGAATATCTCATTTATAAATGAGCTTTCTTTGATTTTCGATAGAATGGGAATTGATACAAATGATGTAATAGAAGCAGCAGCGACCAAATGGAATTTCTTAAAATTTAAGCCCGGTTTGGTTGGCGGTCATTGTATTGGCGTAGATCCTTATTATCTTACCCATAAAGCAAAAGTCTTAGGATACCACCCCGAAGTAATTCTATCTGGTAGGAAGGTAAACGATAATATGGGCATGTTTATCGCCAATAAAGTAGTTAAGCTGATGATCAATAAAGGGCAGACCATCAAAAAATCTAAGGCGCTTATTTTAGGTGTTACATTTAAGGAAAACTGTCCTGATATAAGAAATTCAAGAGTAATAGATATTTATAGTGAATTAAAACAATTTGGCGTTGAGGTAGATGTTTATGATCCTCATGCAAATGCGCTTGAAGTAAAACAGGAATATGGAATAGACCTTTCTAAGCATTTAGAAAATAAGTACAATATCATCATTTTAGCAGTAAGCCATCATGAGTTCCTAGATTTGGATTATAGCGCTTTAAAATCAGGAACAGATACGGTAATATTTGATACTAAGGCTTTTTTAGATCGAAATATAATAGATGCTAGACTATAAGGCAGAGATACCTTTTTTTGACACGGTAATTTATGATAATCAACACCGATTACAAATAGATTCAGCCATTCAGAAAGTTTTGAATCATGGTAAATTTATCAACGGTCCAGAAGTACGAGAGTTTTCTGATACACTTTCGAGGTATTTAGATGTAAAATATATTATCCCTTGTGCTAATGGTACAGATGCATTGACCATTTCTTTATTAGCATTGGGTTTGCAAAGAGGAGATGAGGTTATTGTTCCTGTGTTTAACTACGTGGCAGCAGCAGAGGCGGTAGAGATTTTAGGGTTAACAACCGTTTTTGTGGACGCTTCTGATGAAAGTTTTAATGTAGAGGCAGAAAAAATAGAAGAAAAGATAACATCTAAAACCAAAGCTATTATTGTAACGCATCTTTTTGGATTGTCAGCTAAAATAGATCAGATCGTCGGCTTAGCCCGTAAATATAAAATCTCTGTTATTGAAGATATAGCTCAAGCAGTAGGAGCGGAGTTTAACCATAAAAAAGTGGGTACATATGGAGAAGTGGGATGTATTTCTTTTTTTCCTACAAAAAATCTTGCCTGCTTTGGAGATGGTGGAGCTATCATCACTAATAATGAGGTGATAGCAGAAAAAGCTAGAATGATAGCTAATCATGGTCAGACGGGTAAGTATGAGCACAAAATAATAGGCTTTAACTCAAGACTGGATACCCTGCAGGCAGCGGTATTAAATGTACAGATTCTATATTTAGAAGAGAACCTTAGCAAGCGCAGATTCATTGCGAAGCAATATAGGGATGGGCTAAAGGATATAACAGAAATATGTCTGCCAGACGAACAGGAGGGTTCTTTACATACCTTCAATCAATATTGCATTTTACTGAAAAATAAAGAACAGAGACAAAACCTATATAATGAGTTGAGAAATGCCGGAATTGGAGTAATGATTTATTATCCAAAAGCACTTCATATGCAAGAAGCTTTTTCCCGATACCAATTTAAGGAGAATGAGTTTCCAGTTGCAGAAGATTTATGCAATAGGGTACTTTCCATTCCTATTTTCCCTAATTTGCAAGAAGAGCAGCTACAATATATTATAGCTCAGATTAGAAAGTTTTTTAATCGATAACAGATGGATGTTTTTATACATGACACAGCTATAATTGATGCGGGAAGTGAGATTGGTAAGAATACCAAAATTTGGCATTTTTCCCATGTGATGAGTGGAGCGAAAGTAGGAGAAAACTGTAATATAGGACAAAATGTAATGATTGCTAATGGAGCGGTTATAGGGAATAATGTTAAGATTCAAAATAATGTATCCATATATGATGGGGTTATTTTGGAAGATGATGTATTTGTTGGACCTTCGGTTGTTTTTACTAATGTGAAAAATCCAAGGAGTTTTATCAGTAGGAAACACGAATTTAAGCTGACAAGAGTGGCTAAAGGAGCTACAATAGGTGCCAATACTACAATCATATGCGGTAATTTGATTGGTGCATATGCAATGATTGGTGCAGGGGCTGTAATTACGAAAGATGTTAAACCTTACGCTTTAATGGTTGGAAATCCCGCCATGCAGATAGGTTGGGTAAGTGAAGCAGGAGTTAAACTAGATTTGGATCAAAGTAATTGTGGTGTATGTTTAGAGACTGGAGAAAAATACAGGCTTGAAAATAACCAGATTATGAAACTGTATTAATGAAAAGGCTTATGAAAATTAAATTTGCTATATTGGGTTACGGGCATATAGGGAAGCGTCATGCGGAACTTATTCTCCAAAATCCTAATGCAGAGTTGGTAGCCATTGTAGATATTGACCCTTTTCAACAGGAAAACGCATTACAATTAAGAGTTCCTTTATTTACTCATTTGTCGGAGTTTTTGAATGCAAATATTAAAGTAGATGTGGTTAATATTTGTACACCAAACGGTCTGCATGCGCATCAGGCAATAGAATGCTTAGAAAACCATAAGCATGTTATTATTGAAAAGCCCATAGCATTAACCAAAGAAGAAGCACTTAACGTACAAAGAGCGTCGATAATGAATCAGAAGTATGCATTTCCTGTAGTACAGAACAGATATTCTCCTACCATACGATGGGTAAAAGAAGTATTAGAAGAAGAAGCCCTAGGAGAAATATTTATGGTACAGCTTAATTGCTTTTGGAACAGAGATGAAAGATATTATGTGCCAGGGAGCTGGCACGGCACACTAAATTTAGATGGAGGACCATTATATACGCAATTCTCGCATTTCATTGATGTATTGTTATGGATGTTTGGAAACATAACTAACATTCATTCTAAATTTATGAACTTTAATCACCAATATCTTACCCAATTTGAAGATAGTGGTATAATATCCTTTGACTTTAAAAAACAAGGATCTGGGATTTTAAATTATTCCACATCTATTTTTGGTGCTAACTTTGAGAGCAGTATGACTATAATAGGAGCAAAAGGAGTGATTAAGATTGGGGGGCAATATATGAACGAAATTATCTATTGTAATGTTGATAAATTGGAAATTCCTTCTTTTGAGAATCCTACACCTGTAAATAATTATGGAATGTATCAGGGATCCGCAGCCAATCATCAATTTTTGATTAACAATGTAATCAATGTTTTAAATGGTATTGAAGAATCGCATGTTGCTTTGGAAGAAGGGATAAGAGTTGTGGAGACCATAGAGCATATATATGCTGGACGTATCCAAAAGAAAACAGCAGAAGTAACAAATGAGGGATTTACTTTATATAATTAAAATATCACTATAATTGGATATGACTAACGAGGTTGAAAAAAGCAATCAGCAAGAAGATGAGATTTCGCTAAAAGAGCTTATTCTTAAAATAGGAGAATGGTGGCGTTATCTATGGAGTAAAAAGTGGATTATTGTTGCTGCAGGTATAATTGGTGGTGCTTTAGGGTTATGGTATTCATTTAGTAAAAAACCTATTTATACCGCTACAACTACATTTGTTTTGGAAAGCGGAGAAAAGGGGGGCGCTCTGAGTGCTTATGCGGGAGTCGCCTCTATGATGGGTATTGATTTAGGAGGAGGTGGTGGTGATATGTTTCAAGGAGATAATATTTTGGATTTTTATAAATCCAGAAAGATGATAGAAAAAACGTTGTTTAGTCCTGTAGATAGTATAAATAATCAGCCATTGATTGAGAAATATATTGAAATCAATAAATTAAGAGATACTTGGTCTAAAGACAGTCAGTTAAATGCATTACATTTTAAAATAGAAGATTTCGAGCTAGCTAAAAGAGATCGTTTGCGTGATAGTGTAGTAGGTAGTATTGTTGCTTCTATTAGTAAAACCTATCTAAATGTTTTCAAGCCAGATAAAAAATTGAGTAAAATCCAAGTGGATGTGAAATCAACTGATGAAGTTTTTGCTAAAAGACTTAATGAAGAATTGGTTGAAAACGTTAATGATTTTTATATTCAAACAAAAACGAAAAAATCTTTAGATAACGTAGCCATTCTTCAACGTAAAACAGATTCAGTAAGAGCAGTAATGAATGGCGCTATTTATAATGCGGCTGCTGTGTCAGATGCTACACCTAACTTAAATCCCACTAGGCAGGTACAGCGTGTGGCACCCATTCAAAGAGCACAAGCTTCAGCCGAAACAAATAAAGCGATTTTAAGTTCTTTGATTCAAAATTTAGAAATGTCAAAAATGGCTCTCATGAAAGAAACTCCCTTGCTTCAAATCGTAGATGGACCGATTTATCCTTTGAACAAGGAAAGGTTAGGTAAAGCAAAAGGAATAATTCTTGGAGGAATTATTTTTGGCTTCATGTCGGTTCTGGTAATTATAATCAAAAGACTATATAACCTTATCCTTAATAGTTAATGAATATTTTAGACCTTATTGGACGTTCTTCAGAATTGTTCGTAGAGGATATAATTAAAAATGAAACCCTATTGTCTTCTATTGTTAGCAACTCTAGCTTTTTGGTTTTAGGAGGAGCAGGTTCCATTGGTCAAGCAACAGTTAAAGAGATTTTTAAGAGAAATCCAAGGAAACTGCATGTGGTTGATATCTCAGAAAATAATTTGGTTGAACTGGTTAGAGATATAAGAAGTTCATTTGGGTATATCAGTGGCGATTTCCGGACCTTTGCATTAGATATCGGATCTATAGAATACGATGCATTTATAGAAGCTGATGGCGAATATGATTATGTACTTAACCTATCGGCATTAAAGCATGTTAGATCAGAAAAAGATTCTTATACTTTAATGCGAATGATTGATGTAAATGTTTTTAATACAGAAAAGACTATTAATCAATCCATAGCTAAAGGTGCTAAAAAGTATTTCTGTGTTTCTACAGATAAAGCCGCAAATCCAGTAAATATGATGGGGGCATCCAAACGTATTATGGAAATGTTTCTGATGCGTAAATCGTTAGAATTAAACATTTCTACTGCCCGCTTTGCAAATGTTGCTTTTTCCGACGGATCTTTATTACATGGATTTAATCAACGTATTCAAAAGCGTCAGCCTATTGTGGCCCCAAATGATATTAAGCGTTATTTTGTAATTCCCAAAGAATCGGGAGAGCTGTGTTTAATGTCATGCGTTTTCGGAGAGAACAGAGATATCTTTTTTCCAAAACTGAGCGAAGAATTACACCTGATTACATTTGCAGAGATTGCTGTAAAATACCTTAATCAACTTGGGTACGAACCTTATTTGTGTAGCGATGAAGAAGAGGCCAGGGAGAAAATTCATACTATGCCAGAGCAGGGTAAATGGCCGTGCTTATTTACAGAAAGCGATACAACCGGCGAAAAGGATTTTGAAGAGTTTTTTACAGATAACGAAGTTCTAGATTTAGACAGATTCTCTAATCTGGGTGTAATTAAAAACGAAGCCATTTTTGATCAGAACAAGCTGCAGTATTTTGAAAGCAGAATAGGTGATATGAAAAGAGCCAGGAAATGGGATAAAGAAGAAATAGTAGATTTATTTCATGAAATGATTCCTGATTTTGGTCACAAAGAAACAGGCAAGTATCTGGATGCAAAAATGTAGATAATTTATGGAGACTAAATATCAGGAGTTAACCTCATTTATTAAAGAAAAATTTCCTAATCAGGATTTTATACCCTTACATACCCCTTCGTTTTTAGGAAACGAGAAAAAATACGTTGCAGATGCTATAGATTCAACCTTTGTTTCATCGATAGGTGCATACGTTAATCGGTTTGAAGAAATGATGTGCAATATTACAGGTGCGCAATACGCAATCGCTATTGTAAACGGAACAAATGCATTACATCTGGCTTTAGTACTTGCAGGCATAGAACCTGGAGATGAGGTGCTTTCACAAAGTTTAACCTTTATAGCTACTGCCAATGCAATTAGCTATATTGGTGCAAAGCCAGTTTTTGTGGATGTAGACAGAGACACTATGGGCATGTCGCCAATGGCATTGCAGCGATTTTTAAATCAAAATGCTGAAAAAAAGGCAGATGGATTTACCTATAACAAAAAGACTGGTAAGCGAATTGCAGCATGTGTGCCAATGCATACTTTTGGCTTACCGTGTCGTATAGATGAACTAGCGACTATCTGTAATGAGTGGAATATTTTTTTAATTGAGGATGCTGCAGAATCTCTAGGAAGTTATTATAAGAATAAACACACAGGTACAGTAGGTAAAATAGGTACATTTAGTTTTAATGGAAATAAGACTGTAACCTGTGGAGGTGGCGGAGCCTTGGTAACTAATGACGAAAAGTTGGCTAAAAGAGCCAAACATTTAAGCACACAAGCAAAAGTTCCTCATAAGTGGGAGTTTGTACACGATGCTATAGGGTATAACTATCGTATGCCTAACTTAAATGCTGCTTTGGCTTGCGCACAATTAGAGCAGCTTAATACGTTTATTGCAAATAAAAGGGAGCTTACAGAAGCATACCTTCAGTTTTGTGCAACGCATAACATACAACTGGTTACAGAAATAGAAGATGCAAAATCTAATTACTGGTTAAATGCAGTCCTTTTGGACAATAGTGAAGAGAGAGAAGAGTTTTTAACTTATACAAATGCCAATGGAGTGATGACAAGACCAATTTGGCAATTAATGAACAAGCTTACCATGTTTCAGGATTGTCAGCATGACGGATTAGAAAACAGTAACTGGCTCGCAGAAAGAATAGTTAATATTCCGAGCAGCTATAGGCCTTTATAGGATGAAAAGAGATTTGATTTTAATAGGTGGTGGAGGACATTGCAAATCTTGCATAGATGTAATTGAACATACGGAGGAGTTTAATATTGTCGGAATTTTAGATAAAAAAGAACTGATAGGAAATAAAATATTGTCTTATGATATTATAGGTGTCGATGAAGATCAATTAAAATTCAAAAATTGTTCTTTTTTAATTACAGTAGGCCAGATTAAAAGTAATACAATTAGAAAAAATATATACCACAATCTTGTTGCGAACGGATTGACTTTAGCTACAGTGATTTCACCGAGAGCCTATGTTTCAAAATACGCAAGCATAGGCGGAGGGACTATTGTTATGCATGATGCTATGATAAACTCAGCAGTAACTATTGGTTATAATTGCATTATAAACACTAAAGCATTGATAGAACATGATACTGTAGTTGGTAATCATTGCCATATCTCAACAGCGGCCATACTAAATGGCAATTGTAAAATAGGAGATGATGTTTTTATCGGGAGTAATGTAACCTTAGCACATCAGATTATAGTTACAGATGAGGTAATTGTAGGAGCAGGCGCAACTGTGATAAAAAATATTAACAATAAAGGGATTTATACAAGTTAACACAGCTAAAATAAATTAAGGATGAAAAAACATACGGTGATAATTGCTGAAGCAGGTGTAAATCATAACGGTTCATTTGAAAATGCGCTAAAGCTGGTAGATGCTGCTGTTGATGCCGGAGTTGATTATGTAAAATTCCAAACATTTAAAGCCGAGGCTTTGGTATCAAAAAATGCAAAGAAAGCTGAATATCAGGTGCAGAATACAGGAAATGCAAGTGATACGCAACTGCAGATGCTAAAAAAGCTGGAACTCTCAGCCAAAGATCACGAAGAACTTATCCGATATTGTCAAAGCAAGCAGATTAAATTTTTCTCTACGGCTTTTGACTTAGATTCACTTCAATATTTAAAAGATCTTGGATTAGAATTGGTTAAAATACCTTCGGGTGAGATTACCAACCTACCTTATTTACGTAAAGCCGCTAAATTATTTAAAGAAGTTATTTTATCTACAGGCATGGCTACTATGGATGAAATACAGGCCGCATTGCAGGTGTTTACTGAGAATGGTATAACTAAAGATAGAATAACCATTTTGCATTGTAATACAGAATACCCTACTCCAATGGATGATGTCAATCTAAAAGCCATGCTAAATATTGGGAATACTTTTGGTACGCGGATAGGTTATTCAGATCACACATTGGGTATAGAAGTACCTATTGCTTCAGTGGCTTTGGGTGCGACCATTGTAGAGAAACACTTTACCCTCGATAAATCAATGGATGGCCCTGATCATGCAGCCTCATTAGAGCCGTATGAATTAACAGCTATGGTTAAAGCAATAAGAAATATAGAAGCTGCTATTTCGGGAAGCGGTTTAAAAGAACCTTCAGCATCGGAAATGAAAAATATTGAAATTGTAAGAAAAAGTATTGTTGCAATTTCCCCAATTAAGAAAGGAGAGCTGCTTACCACAAAAAATATTGGCGTAAAGCGACCTGGTAGTGGTATTAGTCCAATGAAATGGGACACCATTATAGGTACATATGCGATAACAGATTTTGATGAAGATCAATTAATAGTTTTTTGATGGCTGAAAACAATAGAAAAATTTGTGTTGTTACAGGGACCAGAGCCGAATATGGGTTGTTGTATTGGGTACTAAAAGGAATCAAAGAAGATAATGTAGTTGATTTACAGCTTATCGTGACTGGTATGCATCTCTCTCCTGAGTTCGGCCTTACCTACAAGCAAATTGAACTGGATGGCTTTAAGATAGATAAAAAGATAGAAATACTTCTTTCTTCGGATACGCCTATTGCGATAACAAAGAGCATGGGTTTGGGCATGATTTCCTTTGTAGAGGCTTACGAGGAACTAAAGCCTGATGTTGTACTTGTGCTTGGGGATCGTTTTGAGATTTTTAGCGCTGTTAGCGCTGCCATGATTTCGCGAATACCGGTAGCACATTGCCACGGAGGAGAGTCTACTGAAGGCCTCATAGACGAACCTATCAGGCATTCAATTACCAAGATGTCACATCTTCATTTTACATCAACTGAAGCGTACAGAAAAAGAGTAATTCAACTTGGAGAGCAACCTGATCGTGTATATAATACTGGAGCTCTTGGAATAGAGAATATTAATAAGCTTAGTTTACTGAATCTAGCAGAATTCCAGGAAAGCATTGGGTTCGAGATAGAGGGCTATCTTAGTTTCTTAGTTACTTTCCATCCCGTTACATTAGAGTCTCTTTCAGCTGAAGATCAATTTAGAAATTTGTTAAACGCACTTTCCAAAATTGATAAGGCCAAGATTATTTTTACAAAAGCAAATGCCGATACTGATGGACGTATCATTAACCAAATGATTGACGATTATGTCGCAGATCATCCTAAACAAGCGATAGCTTTTACATCCTTAGGTCAATTAAGATACCTTTCTGCTTTACGTCATATCGATGTAGTAATAGGAAATTCATCTAGCGGATTACTAGAAGCACCCTCATTTAAAAAACCAACAATTAATATTGGCGATCGACAATTGGGAAGAATTAAAGCTGAAAGTGTAATAGACTGTGACCCAGATGAGAAATCTATTTTTAATGCGATTGAGAAAGCAACCAGCTTAGAGTTCAAAAAAACACTGGAATTGGTAGTTAATCCATATGGAAGTTCTAATGCATCAGAAAGGATAATAGAGGTGTTAAAGACTGTCAATTTATCGGGTATTCTAAAAAAGAAATTTTATAGCATTAATCAGTCATGAGAATCTTTTTTATTGGAACCGTTAAATTTTCTTATGTTACATTGAAGACTTTACTCGAATCCGGGGCAGATGTAGTAGGTGTTGCAACGAAATCAGAATCAAAATTTAATGCTGATTTTGAGGATTTGCGGCCACTTTGCGAAACATATAATATTCCCTATAAAGTAGTAAAAGATATTAATCATCCCAATAATGTTGCGTTTATTAGAAAATTGTTACCCGAAGTTATTTATTGCTTTGGTTGGTCTAATCTTTTGGGTACAGAATTACTAAACTTAACCCCTAAAGGCGTCGTTGGCTTCCATCCAGCTCGAATACCAGAGAATAAAGGCAGACATCCTATTATATGGACACTGTGTCTCGGCCTAAAGACAACAGCTTCTACTTTTTTCTTTATGGATGAAGGAGCTGATACCGGAGACATTCTTTCTCAGCAGGAAATACTTGTTGCCGAGAATGACGATGCGTCAAGTTTATATCATAAAATAACTCAAACAGCAATTACGCAAATTCTTGATTTTACAACAAAGTTAGAACTTGGTATAAACGAAAGGACTAAACAGATTGGATTGGGTAATACATGGCGAAAACGTGGCAGGCGAGATGGTGAAATTGATTTTAGAATGTCTTCAAATAATATATTTAATTTAGTACGCGCACTTACCAGACCGTATGTTGGAGCTCATGTAATGATTAATGGGGACGAATATAAAATTTGGAAAGCAGCAATAGTACAGGCAGGATCGCCAAATGATGAGCCGGGGAAAATTGTGGGAATAGATTCAGATGGTTTGATTATAAAGACAGGCGATGGGGCGATTAAAATTTTAGAACACGATATTAAGGAAGTAATACAAATAGGGTCTTATTTATGAGAAATGTAATTGTTATTTCTGCACATCCAGATGACGAAATAATAGGTGCCGGAGGAACACTACTAAAACATATTGCAAATGGCGATAAGCTATTTTGGTTAATTGTTACCAATGTTTTTGAAGAAAATGGCTTTACGAAAGAGAGAGTAGAAAGCAGACAAAGAGAGATTGATCAAGTCTCGGTTATGTTAGGGGTTACACAAGTATTTAAATTAGATTATCCAACAATGTCATTATCTACTAGAACACTGCTTGATATGATTCCGCGGATTTCGGAGATATTTTCAAACATCAGGCCAGAAATTATATATTGCCTGAATAGATCTGATGCCCATTCAGATCACCGTATAACATTTGATGCTATCATGGCATGTACAAAATCTTTCAGATATCCGTATATAAAACAGGTATTGATGTATGAGTGTATTTCAGAAACCGAATTTGCGCCTGCACTTCCTGAAAAAATTTTTATCCCAAATTATTTTGTAGATATATCAGCATATTTTGCAAAGAAAATTGAAATAATGAAAGTTTATGAATCTGAATTAGCGGAACATCCCTTTCCCAGAAGCATTAAGAACTTAGAAGCTTTAGCTACTTATAGAGGTGCAAATGTTGGCGTTGAATATGCAGAAGCTTTTCAATTGATTAAATATATTGATAAATGAAAAGTATAGTTGAGAAACACATAATCTCAAAGGAAGCATCTGTAAGAGAAGCATTAATCAGATTAGATGAAATAGCTCCTGACTCGATTTTATTTGTTACAGACACCAATAAAAAGCTGCTGGGTTCATTAACTGATGGAGATTTGAGAAGGGGTTTTATTAAAGGTTTCGATTTTTCTAATTGTTTATTAGATTTTGTACAACCACATCCGGTTTATATTGAAGAAGGAAATTACCCTCTGTCTGAAATAGAAAATTTCCGGAAAAATATGCTTAAGGTAATTCCCATTATAAATCAGGAAAAGATTATAGTAGATATCTTAAGTTTCAGAACTAGAAAGTCGATTATCCTTGCAGATGCTGTGATCATGGCCGGCGGCGAAGGCAAGCGTTTAAGACCTTTAACCGAAGATACACCTAAACCATTGTTAAAAGTAGGAGAAAAACCTATTATAGAATACAATATAGATCGACTTATTAATGTAGGTATAGAAAAAATAAACATCAGTATTAACTATTTGGGAGAACAAATAGAAGAATACTTTGGAACTGGAGCCGGAAAAGGAGTTCGGATCAACTACCTGAAAGAAGAAATGCCTTTAGGTACAATAGGATCTATTTTACTGGTGGATAACGTAGAGAATGATGATATCATTGTCATGAATAGTGATTTGCTGACCAATATAGATTTTGTGGACTTCTTTAAAACATACTGTGATTCTGGAGCCGACATGGCTGTAGCAGCTACAACTTATCATGTAGATGTACCTTATGCTGTACTTGAGCTTGGAGAAGGCAGTGAAGTAAGATCACTTAAAGAAAAACCAAGATATACATATTACTCTAATGCAGGGATTTATATTCTTAAGAAACACCTGCTAAAGCTTATTCCCCAAAATAAGTTCTTTGACATTACAGACTTAATGGATAAGATATTGGAGATGAATTTAAAATTAGTTACTTATCCTATAAATGGCTACTGGTTAGATATTGGTAAACATGAGGACTTTAAAAAAGCACAAGAAGATATAAAGCATTTAAAGTTCTAATGAAAATATTATATCTAATTCCAGCAAGGGGAGGTAGTAAAGGGCTACCTGGTAAAAATATAAAATTGCTTGACGGAAAACCGCTAATATACTATAGTATAGATGTGGTAAGAGAAATTGCAAATGATGAAGATATATGCGTTTCTACAGATGATTTAGCAACGATAGATACCGTAAAAAAATATGGGCTAGATGTACCTTTTATTAGACCTGATGAATTGAGTACTGATGAGGCAACGACATTTGATGTACTTATACATGCAATAAACCATTATGAAGAAAGAGGGCTTTTTTTTGAAGCAATTATGCTTTTGCAGCCAACGTCTCCACTGCGTGAAAAAAGACATCTTCAGGATGTAATAAGCTTGTACAAGGATAACCCTAATGCAGACATGGTGGTTTCCGTAAAACTTTCGAAAGATAACCCATATTTTAACCTATTCGAGGAAACAACAGACGGTTTTTTAGAAAAATCAAAAAAAAGCCTCTTTAATCGAAGACAGGATTGCCCCGATGTGTACGCTTATAATGGTTCAATTTACTTAATAAAGATAGAAAGTCTGTTAAAAAGCGAAAATTTACAGTTCGATCGACCTGTTAAATATATTATGGAAAATATTTATTCAATTGATATTGATACACCTCTAGATTGGTTAATGACAGAGATTTTTCTTGAAAAGCTAAAGACAGCTAAAAGTGAAAAATAAACTTCTTTACAACATCGTTTTTTACGGTCTTGGAGATTTCTTAGTTACAGCTATCAGCGCTTTTCTACTTTTACCTATCTACATCAAATACTTATCTCCAGGAGAATACGGAATATTTAATATTGTTAATAACAACACTATAATTTTCACCTACATATTCCAGTTTGGTATAATCTCAGCATTTTCAA
>DDEP01000013.1 GCA_002336465.1 Pedobacter sp. UBA1951 | reverse complement strand
ATCAGAGTTGAAAAAGGAAGCATTACGGCAATATCAGAACATTTAACTGCAAACAAAAATGAGCAGGTATTTGAAGCTGCTGGATCAATTTTATCGCCGGGATTTATGGATTTGAACTGTATGTTTGGTGATCCAGGCTTTGAAACCAAAGAGGATTTGCAAACTGGAACTGCCGCGGCCAAGGCCGGAGGTTTTACAGCAATAACTGTGCAGCCATCAACAAAGCCAGTAATCCATAGCAAAAGTGAAGTAGAATATTTGCTGAATAAAGCTAAGGGAAACTTGGTAGATGTTTATCCTTTAGGGGCGATTAGTCACAATCTAGAAGGAAACGAGCTTGCAGAGATGTACGATATGAAAACAGCCGGAGCAGTAGCTTTTACAGAAGGGAATAAAGCACTTATGGATGATGGTTTCATGAGCAGGGCTTTACAATATGCATTAGGATTTGATGGATTGCTCATTACATTCCCAGAAAATAGAGCCATATCAGCTAAAGCACATGTAAATGAAAGTGAGCATACAATTTTATTAGGCATGAAAGGCATTCCCGCTTTAGCAGAAGAAATGCAGATATCAAGAGATTTGTTTCTTGCCCAATACCACAACGCACCTATACATATCGGCAATATCTCAACTGCCGGAGCAGTAGCCATGATAAAAAAAGCGAAGAAAGACGGTATAAAAGTAACCTGCGATGTGGCTGCGCATCAATTGGTTTTTACCGATGACCTTTTGAGCGGTTTTGATAGCAACTATAAAGTAAAACCTCCTTTGCGTGGCAAAACAGATGTAAAAGCTTTGTTTGCTGGGTTAAAAGACGGTACCATAGACGCTATATCAACACAGCACCGTCCGCATGAAATTGAATTCAAAGATGTAGAGTTTGAAATTGCGGCTTATGGCATCATTGCTTTGCAAACTGCATTGCCTTTATTGCTGCAAGCTGGCCTCTCGCCAGAGTTAATTGCACAGAAAATGGCGATCAATCCACGTAAGCTTTTAAAATTAGAAACTTCGGTGATCAAAGCAGGGTCAAAAGCAAATTTTGTAGTGTATAATCCGGATCAGAAATGGACATATACTACGCAAAACAATTATTCTAAATCTGCAAACTCACCATTATTAAATAAAGAACTTATAGGTAAAGTTCAGTTAGTCTATAACAACAGTCAATATCAGTCTTATGAATAACAATGTAAAAAATGCCTTAGAAGAGGCAGTTAATCAATATGCAGCAGTAGAGGGTACAGAAGGGCAATCATTTGTTGAAGGGCTTTTACCTGTTTTTGCTATGGAAGCCAATTTTATGGATAAAGTAAAGGCTTTTGATGCAGTGGTAGATGATAACCCAAAATTTGATGAATTAAGAGAAGTATTGTTTGATCTGCTCATGATCAATTTCTTTACCAGTGATGTGACCAGACTTGAGGCCGATTATCTTGATTCTAAAGAATGGGAAACCATAGAGGAAAAAACAATAGACAGAGGCACAGAACTGCTTAATCTGTTGTTGTATATCAATGAGTGTAATGATGAACAGTTGAAACCAGGACTTGAAGACTTTTTAAAAGAATTCTTATTGGTAGAAGAAGATGAGTTTCAGGATGAGTTTCATATTTACGAAGATATCATCAGCAACCAACAATTGGCCGAAAGTAGTGTTGAAGACATCTGTTTAAACGCTAAAATCTTAAACTTAGGTCAGGAAATGGAAGAGCTTTTTATTCCTTTTATGACCTTCTTTCTTCAGCCCAACGGTAGTGAGCAGATTGCTAAAGACCTAATTAAGTTTAGCAATAATAAAGCATTTGATGTGGCAGTTTACAGTTTAATTACTAAATTTAACAAAACTAAATAAATTAATTTGCTATGGTAAACGATCAACCGAGTGTAAACCTAAAAGGTGAGGCACTAAAAAATGGACTAATTTGGGGCATTATCAATATCGTTATTTTTTTAATAAGCTGGTATATCATGCCGTCTATAATGGGTTCATATACTTACGGCATCATCTCTTTGCTGATAGGTATAGCTTTAGCTATTTTCTTCTGTTTGGATATGAGAAAAAAAGCAGGAGGCTACTGGACTTTTGGTCAAGCGTTAGGACCTATTTTTGTAACTTTTCTTCTTTCTATGGCCATTATGTACATCTTCAACATCGCTTTTGGTAAATACATAGATACCTCTTATCCAACAACCATGAAAGAAATGGTAATGTCTAAGAGCGAAAGTACGATGAAATCATTAGGTTTAAGTGATGAGGATACAGCAAAAGCACTTGAAAGCACTGAAAAGAGCTTAGAAAAGCAATTCTCTCCAAGTTTTGGTCAAGCAATAGTAGGTTTTGGTATTTCTGCGGTAATGTATTTTATAGGTGCTTTGATCTTTGCGTTGATTTTTAAGAAAAGCGACCCTAATCCGTTTGCTAATGTAATTAACGAGCAATCCTCAGAACAATAAAAATTACAAATAGAAGTTTATCAACGTGCGGATTTTATCAATTTATTTGATGAAATTTGCACGTTGTTTTTTAAAGACCTTAACGTTAGTCAACATAGATGGATATATCAGTCGTAATTCCTTTATTTAATGAAGAAGAATCATTGCCCGAATTAATGGCGTGGATTAATAATGTAATGATTGCGAATAACTTTAGTTACGAGGCTATATTTGTTGATGACGGTAGTACGGATAATTCGTGGCAGATAATTGATCAGCTTAAAGAGGAATACTCAACTGTACGCGCTATTAAGTTTAGGAGGAATTATGGTAAATCTGCAGCTTTAAACGTAGGTTTTGCAGCTACAAAAGGTGATGTGGTCATAACCATGGATGCCGATCTACAGGATAGCCCTGATGAAATACCAGAATTATACAGACGGATCAAGGAAGAAAAATACGATTTGATTTCGGGCTGGAAGAAGAAACGTTACGATCCCATTACTAAAACCATTCCTACCAAACTATTCAATGCTGCAACACGGAAAATGAGCGGTATAAAGCTCAATGATTTTAATTGTGGCTTAAAAGCTTATCGCAACGATGTGGTAAAAACCATTGAAGTATATGGTGAGATGCACAGATATATCCCGGTAATTGCAAAATGGGCGGGATTTAGTAAGATAGGAGAGCAGGTAGTAGAACACAGAGCCCGTAAATATGGTGTAACCAAGTTTGGTTTAAGCCGTTTCGTAAATGGCTTCTTAGATTTGCTGTCTATTTTCTTTGTGGGCAAATTTGGTAAACGTCCTATGCATTTTTTTGGCTCATTGGGCGTGTTGAGCTTTTTATTGGGTACGATTATGGCTTTATGGATGATTGGCGTAAAACTATACCATATTGCAATGCATATTCCTTATAAAAGGGAAATTACCGAACAACCTCTGTTTTATATCGCTCTTGTAGCTATTATTGTGGGTTCGCAAATGTTCTTAACAGGCTTTGTTGCAGAATTGGTGACACGCAATGCTCCAGAACGTAACCAATATTTAATAGAAAAAGAAATTAATTGAGCCTAAAGATTAGAGCTAAAAGCTAAAAGTGCTTTGATCTTTAGTCTTTCTGCCTTCAGCCCCAAGATATGTTTTTTTCCATCATTATACCTCTATATAACCGTCCGCAGGAAATTAATGAACTGTTGGCAACTTTATGCAAACAGACCTACACACAATTTGAGGTGCTGGTTATAGAAGACGGTTCAGTTAAGGATGCAAAAAATATTATAGCCTCATATGCTGATAAACTAGATATAAAATATTTTTATAAAGAGAATTCAGGGCAAGGCTTTTCACGTAATTTTGGGTTTGAACGAGCTAAAGGCGATTATTTTATCATTTTCGACTCAGATATTTTAGTTCCTTCTAATTACCTTGAAATTGTAAAGAACTACCTTTATGAACATGATCTCGATGCTTTTGGAGGGCCAGATGCAGCTCATGAGAGTTTTACACCTGTACAAAAAGCCATTAGTTATGCAATGACCTCTCCTTTTACCACTGGAGGAATAAGGGGAAATAAAAAGCATATCGGTCAGTTTCATCCACGTAGCTTTAATATGGGGATTTCAAGAGAGGTTTATGAGAAAGTAGGTGGATTTATCCTAACCCGTTTGGGAGAAGACATTGAATACAGCATACGCATACACGAAAACGGATTTAAAATTGGGCTTATACCCGAAGCCAAGGTCTATCATAAACGTCGTACAAGCTTTAAGCAGTTTTACAAACAATTGCATTTCTTCGGAAGAGCACGTATCAATATTTATAAACATTTTCCTTCAGAGTTAAAACTAGTTCATTTTTTCCCGGCTGTTTTTACCTTAGGTTTGTTGTTCACTATAGTTTGCAATTTGTTTTGCCGACCTTTGGCATATGTATGCAATTTTTTGCTGCTGCTTTACTTTTTGTTGATATTTTTTCATGCTTGGCAGGTTAATAGATCAATAAAAATTGCATTTTTGAGTGTTATTGCATCGTTTATACAGCTCACAGCCTATGGTTTGGGCTTTATGCAAGATCTTGTAAAAAGAGTTATATTTAAAATGTCATGATAAACTATCTTAAAGAAAGTACTTTTGCGGTTAAAGATGTAGTTATGCAAGCCTGGAAGGTTACACGTGATAACTATTTTTCTATCGCTACATTGTGCTTTCTGGTTTTTATAACGGCATCTACATCTACGTTAATGGCGTTTTTCTTGGAAGAACTGCACGTGGGTATCAGAGCAGTAATGCTTTTGATTTTTATCCTTTGTTATTGCGTAATTGAACTTTGCCTCATCAAATACATACTTAGACTTTTAGACAATACAGAAAACGAAGAAATACAGATTGTAGATACTTTGCCTACTCGAAAAGAAGTCATCAAATTTTTGGCGGGTACTTTGTATTTTGGCTTAAGTATATTTTTTATTGTTGTACTTTTAATGCCCGTGCTCTTCATCATAGATTGGGTTATTAAATTCCTTTACCATCAAGATTTGATCAGTAATTTAAAAGCCGTAGGAGATGTGATTGTAAATGTAGCCGTAGGTATAGCAATCTTATCGGTATTCATTATTTTTATCCGTATTATCTTTTATCCATTTTTTATTCTTGATAAACAAAGTCCACCGTTTGAATCCATTAAACTAAGCTTGGCCACAACCAAAGGAAACTTTGTAAAGCTTTTAATGATTTTTGCAGGACTTGTTGCTGTGCAGGCCGTGGTATTTGCATTCTTTTATGCCGTAATAAGGATGGGTTTTGAATTGATCAACTGGATATTCGATTACAATATCAATCAATATATATCTTTAATTGTAGTTATTTTCAGCTCATTTGTTATCGTACCCTTTACCACAGCTTTTTTTGCGGTAGCGTACCGTAAAATCATGAGCGAGTATAAAGGAGATGAGCATCCAGATATTATCCATAATATCGTATAATTTGTAATTTAACGAGATTCTCAGGAATTGTGTATGGGATTAAAATCAGCATTAAGTAAACCCTTTGCAGCGTGGGTAGTAAAACAGATCAATAAATGGAAATACAATGCTGTTGCAGCACAAGAACAGACCTTGGTGCAGTTGGTAAAGAATGCTCAGCATACGGCTTTTGGTAAAGATCATCAGTTTACTTCTATAAATAATTACCACGATTTTAAAGCACATGTTCCGATAAGAGATTACGAAGGACTAAAAACCTATATAGACCGTGTTGTTGAGGGAGAAGAAAATGTGCTCTGGAAAGGTAAACCGCAATATTTTGCAAAGACATCAGGAACCACTTCAGGGGTAAAATATATCCCTATTTCTAAAGAATCGATGCCTGAGCATATTAAAGCCGCAAGAAACGCTTTGTTGACTTATGTGCATGAAACGGGAAAAGCTGATTTTGTAAATGGTAAAATGATTTTTCTGCAAGGAAGCCCAATCTTAAGTATTAAGAATGGTATCAAGACTGGTCGTTTATCAGGTATTGTTGCACATTTGGTGCCTGCTTATCTTCAAAAAAACCGTTTGCCAAGCTATGAAACCAATTGTATAGAAGATTGGGAGCAAAAAGTAGATGCGATCGTAGAAGAAACCATCAACCAAGATATGACGTTGATTTCGGGCATACCGCCTTGGGTGCAAATGTATTTTGACAGATTGAGTCAGCAATCTTCGGG
>DDEP01000154.1:17621-17803 GCA_002336465.1 Pedobacter sp. UBA1951 | reverse complement strand
TGGGTTGCCCTTTTGCTTTGGAGCAGTTTTGGTTTTGCACAAAAAACAGATAGTTTAAATTTAAAAAGTGATACCGGCCTAATTTCTGAAAAACAAAAGCAGCAATATTATCAGTTAACAGATCACAGGGTTTTGATATACCAAAGACCTAAATTATTGGATGCGGTAAACAACATACCTAA
>DDEP01000154.1:0-17555 GCA_002336465.1 Pedobacter sp. UBA1951 | reverse complement strand
TTTCTAAAGATTATTCCGGGCAATGTAAACTCTGCGTTTTATTTTTTGGGAAATGGTACAACAGTACTCCTAATCAGTGGTGGACTTGCTACTTATGGCCTTATTCAGAATGATTACCGTTCTTTAAGTACGTCTTTGCAATTGATAGAAAGCTTAGCCGTAACCGGGTTATTTGTGCAGCCTTTAAAGAGGCTTAGTGGTAGAGAAAGCCCTTTTGTAACTGCAAGTGGCGGAAGAACACATAGCAGGTGGCATTTTGCACCAAGTTTTAAGGAATACCATCATCATACTTCAAAATATGATGCTATGCCTTCAGGACATTTAACTACAGCCATGTCTGCTTTGGTTATCATTGCTGAGAATTATCCCGAAAAGGTATGGATTAAACCTGTTGGCTATAGTTTATTGGGAGTTTTGTGCTTTGAAATGATGCAGAGTAAAGTGCATTGGACATCCGATTATCCTATAGCATTGCTGTTAGGTTATGTAATCGGGAAAAATATAGCCAGAGAAAGGATAACCAAAAATGAAGGCTATACAAAGAATAAGATGAAAAGATATAAATTGCAGATTACAGCATCTTCTGTTTATGATGTGCAAACTATAGGATTGAAATTAAAAATGTAAACAGAAGGGTTGTATGATCTGTTTAAATTTAAAAATTACCATAAAATCGAGAAAATGAATACATATACCGTAAAGGCTTTTGGAACAGAGGCGGCCGATGCCGATTTGAAAGAACTAAAGATTGAGCGTAGGGAATTAACTCCTACAGATGTTGAAATAGAAATCCTGTACTGTGGTGTTTGTCATTCAGATTTGCATACAGCTAGAAACGATTGGGGAGGTACAAAATATCCTTCTGTTCCGGGACATGAAATTGTAGGGAAAGTAACCCGAGTAGGGACAGAGGCAAGCAAATTTAAAGTTGGCGACTTAGCGGCGGTAGGTTGTTTGGTAGACAGTTGCCGTACTTGCGATAGTTGTAAGCAGGACTTAGAACAATATTGCCTAAATGGTTTTACAGGTACCTATAATGGTAAAGATAAGCATCTAGGTGCGCATACTTTTGGTGGATATGCCGAAAAAGTGGTTGTAGATGAGCATTTTGTATTAAAAGTACCTCAGAATTTAGATTTGGCAGCAGTTGCACCATTGCTTTGTGCGGGGATTACTACTTGGTCGCCGTTGCGCCATTGGAAAGTAGGTGCTGGCTCTAAAGTAGCAGTAGTAGGTTTGGGTGGTTTAGGGCATATGGCCATAAAACTGGCTAAGGGATTAGGTGCAGAAGTTACGTTATTCTCAAGAACACCGGGCAAAACTAAAGATGCAAAAGAATTGGGTGCAGATCATGTGGTTATTTCTACAGATGCGATGGAAATGCAATCTGTAAAAGGAAAGTTTGACCTGATCATTGATACAGTACCTTATGTACATGATGTTAATCCTTATGTAGCTACCTTAAATATAAATGGAACTTTGGTGCTTGTAGGTTATCTAGGAGGTTTAGAACCCATCTTAAATTCAGTACCTATGATCATGGGAAGGAAATCTGTTGCAGGTTCGGTAATTGGGGGAATAGCAGAAACACAAGAATTATTAGATTTTTGTGGAGAAAAGGGGATTGTTTCTGAAATCGAGATGATTAAAATGCAGGATATCAATGAAGCTTACGAACGTATGCTTAAAAGTGATGTACGCTATCGTTTTGTGATTGATATGGCTAGCCTTAAAAGTTAATGATATATTGAAGCTCAAAACGAACCCTGACTTGCAGAAAGAGTTGCGTACAAATTATTTGGGGATTCGTTTTGAGTTTTTTATGTACTAAGATGCTGAAACGAGTTTAGCATGACGCCACTTTTATAGTTATAATAAAACTATTTCAATCCTTTTTCTTCCAGCCACTTGGCTAGTTCTATTTTTATAGCTTGACCTATTTTCTTTTGATTTTCAGGATTTTCTAAAAAGGTTTTGCTTATGCCCATGTCGCCAATTTCTAACAACACCCTATATTTAGCTTTGTTTACATTTTCATCCAGACTGTAAAAAGCTTTCTTGCCTGTGTTTTTACAAACATAATCGTTGCGTCCAGTCCAACTGTCAAACAGTACGCCCTTATTGGTTAAATCTGTTGCTTTTGATACGGCATTTACCAATCTTGAAGCAAGTTCTTTGTTTTCGGCTTCATAAGGATCGCCTTCATGTATAAAACCCCATATGGCATGTTGATTGGTGCCTCCATTGTTGTGCAGTGCAATAAAAACATCAGCATTTAGTTCATTGGCTTTATTGATCTCATAAGCATAGCCCGATAGTTTTCCATCTATTACCGCAGCAGTATGTTCTACTATGGTATTGCTGCCCACGTTAGCATGGTGTAGGTTAGGTTGGTTTAAGCTCCATACCTTATGTTCATTGAGCTTAGGTTTTTGTTTCATTGCCGCTTCTGCAATGGCATTGCAGGTTAAGGCTTCGCTAAAATCTTTACCCGTATCGGTTTGATGAGAAGGTTGCCATACAATTACGGTTTTTTTAGCACTACGATTAGTTTTTTCAGGATAGATAAAACTGCTTAAAGCCAAAAAGGCTAAACTTAATGTAAATAAACGTTTCATTTTTGCATCGGTTTTGGTTAAAGATAAGGATTTGTATTTAGCGTTAGCCTAATTATGGATAGACTTGATGCAGCTATAAAAAAAACAGGGTTAGCAATACTTAAATGCTAACCCTGTTTTTAAATACTTAATATTGTTAAATTAGTTTTTCATCATTTTCAGGAAATCTGAAATTTTATTTTTCATTTCTCTTCTATCAACAATGAAATCAAGGAAACCATGTTCTAATACAAATTCTGAAGTTTGGAAACCTTTAGGAAGATCTTTTTTAATAGTTTCTTTAATTACACGGGGTCCGGCAAAGCCAATTAAAGCACCTGGTTCGGCAATATTGATATCGCCTAACATTGCGTAAGAAGCCGTTACGCCACCTGTTGTAGGATCAGTAAGTAAAGAAATATAAGGTATCTTGGCTTCGCTTAATAAAGCCAATTTAGCCGAAGTTTTGGCCATCTGCATCAATGAAAATGCAGCTTCCATCATACGTGCACCACCTGACTTTGAAATCATCAAGAACGGAACTTTGTTTTTCAGGCTATAATCTATGGAGCGAGCAATTTTTTCGCCAACTACAGAACCCATAGAGCCACCAATGAAATTAAAATCCATACAAGCAATCATGATGTCTTCGCCATTTATTTTGCCATGTGCAGCACGGATCGCATCTTTAAGCCCTGTTTTTTGGGTAGTTTCTGCTAAACGCGATGTATAAGGTTTGCTGTCTATAAAGTGCAGGGGATCGCCCGAAGTTAAATTAGGGAATATTTCGGTAAACTGATTGTTGTCAAATAATACATTGAAATATTCTTTTGACCCTATTCTTAAATGGTAATTGCAATACATGCAAACCCACTTGTTTTCTTCTAAATCAGCTGTATGCAGCGCTTTTTTACAGCTCGGGCATTTGTTCCACAAACCATCAGGCGCTTCTTTTTTTTCTTGGGTGCTCGTGCTGATACCCTTTTTCTCTCTTCTAAACCAGGACATGTTATTTTAAAAAAATGAGACTACAAAGAAACAAAAAAAAAAATTAACACAATAATAGTATTTGACACCATCTTAGTGTATATTGTACAATATCTTATTGTTTTAAATTGGACTGGCATTATTGAATTTGAGATTAATTTTTTAACTTCGGAACATATAAATCTAAAATAAAAATGAGTTTAAAAGGTTATAAAGGCGTAATTTATGGCGCTGCTGTACAAGAATTATTCGAGATAGCTAAACAACATCAATTTGCATTACCTGCTGTAAATGTTACCGGAACCAACACCGTAAATGCTGTTATGGAAGCGGCAAAGAAAGTAAATTCGCCGGTTATGATACAACTATCAAATGGCGGAGCTCAGTTTTATGCAGGTAAATCATTGAACAATGATCATTTACAGGCTTGTATATTGGGAGCAGTATCTGCTGCAAAGCACGTACATTTATTGGCCGAACATTATGGCGTTGCAGTTATTCTGCATACCGACCATGCTGCTAAAAAATTATTGCCATGGATAGATGGTCTATTGGATCATGGTGAGAAGTTTTTTGCTGAAACAGGAAAGCCTTTATTCTCATCGCATATGTTAGATCTTTCTGAAGAACCTATCGAAGAAAATCTAGAGATCAGTAAAAAATATCTTGAGCGCATGAGCAAGATGGATATGACCATTGAAATTGAATTGGGTGTAACAGGAGGTGAAGAAGACGGAGTAGATAATAGCGATGTAGATAGCTCTAAATTATATACGCAACCAGATGAAGTTGCCTATGCTTATGAAGAATTAAGTAAGGTGAGCGATAGATTTACCATTGCAGCAGCTTTTGGTAACGTGCATGGTGTATATAAGCCGGGTAATGTAAAACTGCAACCTGTTATTCTAAAGAACTCACAAGATCATATCAAGCAGAAATTTAATCTAACGGCTGCGAAACCTATTAATTTTGTGTTTCATGGAGGCTCGGGTTCATCGCAAGAAGAAATCAGAGAAGCCATTTCTTATGGAGCCATTAAAATGAACATTGATACCGATTTGCAATGGGCATTTTGGGATGGCATTTTAGGTTATTATGGTAAAAATGAGGCTTACCTTCAAGGACAGATCGGTAATCCTGAAGGTGAAGATAAACCGAATAAGAAATATTACGATCCACGTGTTTGGTTGCGTAAAGCAGAAGAATCGTTTGTTAACCGTTTGATGGTAGCTTTTGAAGACCTAAACTGTGTTAATGTTAATGATAAACTTTAAACCTTAGATTTTTAATATACAGGCACAATTGAATTCAATTGTGCCTTTTTTGTTCATTTATAAATGGAATCTTAATTATATGGAAGTTTTGAAAGTAATAAAAGCCACTGCCCGAGAAGATTTGGAAAAGGTATTTGCCATTCGCAGAACGGTTTTTGTTGACGAACAAAAATGCCCGCCTGAAATTGAATATGCAAATGAAGAAGAATCTGTTCATTTTCTTGCTTTGTTAGATCAAAAGCCTTGTGCAGCATGTAGATGGCGTAAAACAGATTTAGGTTATAAATTGGAAAGATTTGCTGTGCTGAAAGATTTTAGGGGTAAAGGTATTGGTGCAGCTTTGGTTTCTACTGTTTTGGCTGATCTGCCTGCTGATGCTCATTATGTTTACCTGAATTCGCAGGTAGATGCAGTAGGTTTATATGCCAAATTTGGTTTTGAGGCAGAGGGCGAAGAGTTTGAAGAAGCGGGCATTAAGCATTATAAGATGGTAAAGCATATATAAACCTTTGCTAAGATAACAATTGATTATAAAGTAAAGACCCAACCGGATTATCTAGGTTGGGTCTTTCTAAGACAGTTCAAATAATTAGGTAGATGAAAAATTAGTTGAACTTTGAGCGCTCTTTTAGTATTAATTCTCTGGTTATAAAACTTATTCTCTTTTGTTAACAATTCAAAAGTAAACACTATAAAAGAGTTAGTTTTACGGGAAACCGTAATTTTTGTTTTTTTGTAAAATTATTTTTTAGAAAGGTCTAGTGGAGGTAATTCCAGTTGATTATAGAAGATCAACAACTAGATGATGCCCATGTCTTTGCAAAATGCTACAAGCTGTTCATTCTTAGAAAGGTCTAAAACTTCTTTCATTTGATTGAGGCGTTTTTCTATACTGCTTAAACTTGATGGTTTGATTTTATTGCTCTGCAAGTAAACAGGAATATCTTTTTGCAGCATACCATTTGATAGAAGAGAAATTATCTTAATATCGAAATCAGTAAATTCATAACTATTTTTCTCTTTGATATTTTGGTGTATTTCTGTGCTGATATATCTTTTTTCGCAATAAATGGTTTTTATGGCTAACCTTAATTCCTGTGCATCATAACGGGCTTTTCTTACAAAGCCATCGATATTCAGTTCATTGAAAAGTGTATCCATAATGGCGGCCTTGTTCTCGGCCGAAAATACCAATACCTTAAGATGAGGTTGTATATGCTTTGCAGCTCTGATCAGCGCAATACCATCATTGATCTCTTGTTTAACATGATCCTCTTCAAAGTGTATATCTGTAATGAGCAGATCAAAAGGTTGATCCTCGTACAATGCTTTTTTAATTCTTGTTAAAGCATCATCACAGTAATAAACATAATCTTTATTTGTTATCTCAAGATCAGTCAGTGTTTTTTGTACTGAGATATTTGCACTTTCATGATCTTCTGCTATGAGTATTCGTTTGAACATTATTTTAAATCTTATGATCGTGGGAACGATAATTGAATTTTTAAACCTTTTTCAGCTCCCAAATTAAAATTAATGACTCCGCCAATACTTTTAATACGGTTTCCCGTATTATTGAGCCCGTTTTTAAATTTTGTTTGTTTTGGAATACCGATACCATTATCGGTATAATTGATATGTACAGAATTGTTATGCGTTTCAAAACGTATAACCACATTGGTTGCTTTACTATGCTTTTTCATATTAACCATGAGTTCCTGTAAAATATGCTCAAGTTCATATTTAATGTTTGGCTCAACTTTCTTCCACAGCTCTACGGTATTGCCCACGATGAGTACTTTGGTGGTTTCTGTAGCAAAAGATTTTAGCAGACCTGATATTTTCTCGTTAAAGTTCTTGTCCGTAAATTCTAACTGTTCATAGGAAATATCTCTTGATTTCTCATAGAGGTCTTCCATTTCATCAATAAGTGCATGATCTTCAGATTGCTGATTCTCGAGTTTAGACATAATCCTATACAAACCATTGGCTACCACATCATGTACTTTTTTGGATGTTTTTAATTGACTTTCCCTAATTGCATTCTGAGTTTCCATTTCCAATCGCAGCTTTCTTCTTTTGTACCATATTAAACCTGTAGCTGATAACAGGAATATGCCAAAAATTAGAACAGAGATTTGGTATTTCTTATCGGTATTTTCTTTCTGTAGTTTTAAGATATCTGCTTTATGCCTTTCGGTTTCATAGCGTATGAGTGCAAATTGGTTTTTAGCTGCATTACGAGCAGTTTGAAGACTGTCGCTCAAATTATGATAAATCTCAAAATATTTTTTTGTGAGTTGGCTTGGGCTAAACTTTATAAGTTTTTGAAGCGCCTGAAGTTGATCATCAGGACTATTAATTTGTTTGGAAACCTCATACATCTTAACAGCGTAAATCCATGCCGTATCTAAATTTCGCTTCTCATAATAATCAGCAAGATGAGCATAACTTGCATTTTGACCCCATAAATCCTTTTCTTTTTCTCTTATTTTTAATGCATGAATTAAATCTGGTTTTGCATTATAAACCGGATTTTGTAACCATTTAGCCCATGTAAGATTATCTAATACTTGAGCAAATTTAGGTTTGTTACTCTTAATGGTGTTATTGCTTAAAAGCCTTTCCAAGATTTTGATAGCTGAATTATAATCTTTCTGATCAATAAGTGCTACCGTGATATTATTCTGGTAAAGTAAATTGTTTAAACTATCAGTAGTAGCGCTAACAGCTTTAGAATACCAATACAGAGCATCTTTATAATTTTTCAGATTATTCTTTGCTATGGCAATCGTATTGTATACTCCAGGGAGATATTTATTATCGTCTTGAAAATAATTAATAGCCTTTATTGCGCTTTCTTCGCTGCCGAAATAATCACCTTGGTCACATTGAATGATAGCCATATTTGCATAGGCTTTAGCTATTAATGAGCTATCGGTATTATAAGTTGTTACTTTAGAAAAATATAGAAATGCACTGTCTTGACTTTGATTGTCGCGATATTCTAAAGCTTTGCTGTAGAATAAGTTATTGCTTGCAGAATCTTGTTTTCTATCTTTTTGATAACAACTGCTAATAGCGAGTACAAAAATGAGAATTATAAACTTTTTCAATGATGATCGGTTGATCACCTAATTTATGAAATAAATGAGCAATATCTTGAATTTATAAAATTAAGGCAGGTGATTCCTGCCTTAATTTTAATGTCTTTATGGTTTTGGAGGAGGAGTTTGGCTAGTTTGGCCACCTGTTCCATCGGTTCCAGTATTACCTGTATTTGTTGGATCTTCTTCACCACCGTTAGTACCGATGGTTATGGTTGTTCCACTAGTGCTATTTGCTGACTGACTGTTATATGAAGGGGATGCCAATCCCAATAAAATGGCAATAATCAATTGTAACATTTTCTTAAAGTTTAGTTATGAATAAATCTTGTAGTTGCCTGCGAAACAGATCGGAGGTAGTGCTACAACCCACAATAAGAAGCGCTTCTCATTGCTTATGTTAGGGAAGAGGTAGTAGAGAAAAACGGGGCTTATAAATATCTTCCCAAACCATTTATCAACACCATTTTTTCTCTTTCTGTAAAACCGATTTTAGTGCACTTGCGTCCGTAGCTAATAGACGCTCAAATCGATTTATGAAACAAATTTATGGGCTTAAGATGTTTGTTATCAATGAATTCCTGTAATTCAAATGAGATTCAGGAAATGCCGAAAGTATTCAGGAAAACCGTTTAATTTTACATTAAAATTCTAAATTATGATGTTTGAAAAGTATAAAAAACAGGTAAAACTGGCCTATGAAAAAAGGCAGTATGAACAGAAGCTTTCACTTAATTTAATTAAACCTTCTGCAGCCAAAATGAGAGAAGAATGTCTTATTGTGATTAACGAAAGGAGTGACCAAAGGGATGAAGATACGTTGAGATTGTTCTTTGGTGCTAAAGGTGAGGCTAAAGATTATGAAAGCATTATTTCTCACATTGACATTGACAAGTTTAGGCCTTTGATCAATTTTATTAAGGGCAAGACTTGTAATCCTGATGAGAAAAATGTAGAGTTACTGGCTTGGCTCATAGATTTTGAACCTCGGCCTTACGCATTTTGGAGAAACCGTTTGTATGATAAACGATCCGATAAGGAAGCTGAAACGTTCAAGACAAGATTTCACAAGGAAGAAGATAATGATGATTTTGAAGATGAGATTTATGACAAAGATTGGATTAAAAGAAAGATCAAGAAGTTTAAAATGGCCGGCTCCATGTCATTATGTTCGTTAACATCAGTTGTGGTGGGTGGTTTTTACGTTCATGTTAACGAAGGACAGCAATGTATGTACTGGGAAACCGATCGTTATAAACCAATACTATGTAATGAACGTATAGAGGGCGTAAAATTGATTACAATGGATCCGCGTAAAATGGTTCATTTTAAAAAGATTATGGCTACAGATACGCTTACCGATTATTCTATAGGCAAGGTCTGGTACTCAAAAATTAATGATGAAGTTGAATTTTTTACGACAAGGGGAACGCACCCTGTACATCCAGAAGAAGTTTTGAAACCCGCTACAAAGTATATTATAGATACTTACAAATAAATACCCTACACAGAACCAGTAAATTTTCGCTTTTTATCTTTAACGCTATAAAACCAGGCTTTATCTTTAAATTCAGATCAACTGAAAAAGATGCCTTTCTTTAAAAATCACATTATTAATTAAAATAGTACTTCAAAGTACTCATGTCTCGTTTCAAGAATTAATTCTTTAAAATTAAGGCTCTGTTTCATTGTATCGATTATTTTCAAAGTTAACAGAACTTAAATATGCAGGTTTTATAAGTAAAGATGCCTACTTTACAGAGAAGCACAGATTACCCTTATTATCCTGATAAGATTTTGGGCTTCTCTGATTTTTAAATTTATTTAGATGTAACTATTTGTAATTGCATTGCGTATTTTTACGCATAACATGAATGAGCTTATAGAACAAACCGAAGCAGTTTTTTTTGATTTTGACGGAACTTTGCAGGGCTTTGATACACATCAAATCAGTTCATCTGCTATACATTCATTACAAAGCTTAAAAAAGAATGGCATTAAAATATTTATAGCTACCGGGCGTAGCTTAGATGGTTTTCCAGCTTTACAGGAATTAGATTTTGATGGATATATCTTTAATAACGGTGTGATTTGCACCGATGGACAACGCGAGATTTTTCATATTTCTTATATTGATGAGCAGGATGTGAAACAGCTTATTGATTATTCGATACAAGAGAACTTGGCTTTCTCTATTATGAAACTTGGGCATTTTTCCATTAACCATGTTAACGATTACGCTGAACAGGCATTTTGTTTTTTAAATATTCCTTTGCCTGAAATTGCAGACCCATCGTTGTTGCGTACAGATGATATTACACAGCTCAATATTTTTGTTGATGAGGAGAAAGAGCATTTTTTGGTGAATAGCATAATGAAAAATGTAGAAAGCTCAAGGTGGATGCCTTACTTTGCCGATATCAATCCAAAGGGTTTGAACAAAATGACCGGAGTTACCAAAATGGCCGAACGTTTCGGAATAGATCTTAACCGTACCCTAGCTTTCGGCGATGGAGGAAACGATAAGCCTATGCTAGCTGGATGCGGCTTTGGTATTGCAATGGGCACCGCCAATACAGATGTTAAACAAGCTGCCAATTATGTAACCCATTCTGCAGATGAAGATGGGGTTTACAAAGCCTTAAAATATCTCAAGCTGTTATAAGACTATAGAAATATTTGTCCAGTAAAAGCCATTGCTTTAGTAAGATATGCGGTGTTAAGCTGGAGCGCTTCTCCCTGCTCTTCTAGGTAACGAATTACATCTTCTGTTGCAATATTACCCGTAAGGTCATCTTTTGCCATAGGACAGCCGCCATAACCTTTTAAAGCACTATCAAAACGTTTACAACCTGCCATATATGCCGCATTGATTTTCTCTTCGCGTGTTTGCGGTGTGCTGTGCAAGTGAACTCCAATTTCTGTACGGTCAAATCTTTTGATAAGAGGAGGTAAGATATGTGTTATTTTTTCAGGAGTAGATACACCAACGGTATCAGCTAATGAAAGAATTTGAACGCCTTTATTTACAAGAATATCAGCCCATTTTTCTACAATTTCAATATTCCATTCATCGCCATAAGGATTACCAAAACCCATAGATAAATACACAACGGCCGTTTTATGGTGCTTATGGCAAAGGTTAAGCATTTCTTCTACAGTAACGAGAGATTGTGCTATGCTACTATTGGTATTGCGTTGTTGAAAAGTTTCTGATATAGAAAAGGGAAAACCTAGATAAGTGATCTCTGGATGTTTAATGGCATCCTCAACACCCCTTAAATTTGCGACAATAGCCAAAAGCTTTGTTTGCGTATCGCTTAGCTCAAGCTGTTCTAATACTTCTCTGGTATCACGCATTTGTGGTATAGCTTTAGGAGAAACAAAGCTGCCAAAATCTAAAGTGTCAAAACCTACTTTTAACAACAGATTGATGTATTCGGCCTTAACTTCTGTAGGTACCCAGTTATGTAAGCCCTGCATGGCATCACGAGGGCATTCGATCAATTTAATGGGACTATAATTTTCTGTTTTTGTAGGCGTCATAATCTGTGAGTTCTGCTTTATAGGTATTCTGCATAAATGGCGATGACATGATGAAATCGGCGGTGGCTACATCGCAGGCCATAGGTATATTCCAAACAATACCCACCCTTAATAAGGCTTTTACATCGGGGTCGTGGGGTTGGGCCTCCATAGGATCCCAAAAGAAAATCAGAACATCTATTTTGCTTTCGGCAATGAGCGCACCAATTTGTTGATCACCACCCAACGGGCCGCTAAGTAATTTCTGTACAGGAATATTTAAGCTCTGCTCAACCAATTTACCAGTAGTTCCGGTAGCAATTAAAGTATGACCTTTTAACATTTCTCGGTGTTTATCTACCCAACGCAATAGATCATCTTTTTTATGGTCATGCGCAACCAACGCAATGGTTTTGCGTGCAGAGAGTTCTTTATATATCATTCGAATTTTCTAAATTTTTCTTTTTATACGGACGTATAATTAACCGTGTACCTCTATCGTAACTGAAATAGCTCCAAACCCAGTTTACAAATACGACAAGTTTATTTCTGAAACCTACTAAGGTCATCAAATGCACAAACATCCATGCAAACCATGCAAATACACCTTGAAAACGTACTTTTTTAATATCTACTACCGCCCGGTTACGGCCAACGGTGGCCATAGAACCTTTGTCGAAATACTCAAATGCTTTGGTTGGTTTGCCTTCTAATAGGGCTAAAAGATTTTGCGCCAATTGCTTGCCTTGCTGTATAGCGGCAGGAGCTACGCCGGGATGCCCATTAGGAGTTTGATCGGTAATCATTGCGGCAACATCGCCAATGGCATAAATATTTTCATAACCTTCAACCTTGTTGGTTGTATCTACTTTAATTCTGCCACCTCTAACTATAATATCAGGATTTAAGCCTTCTATAACTGCACCTTTTACACCTGCACTCCAGATTACTGTAGAGGAATGGATTTGCTTTCCTTCGCCTAGAACAAGTGTTTTTCCATCATAAGACTGTACACGGGTTTCTGTATAAACCGTAACGCCCATTTCTTCTAGAAACTGCCTTGATTTTTCTTGTGCCTGAACAGACATTGCCGATAAGAGGGCAGGAGAGCCTTCCACTAAATAAATATTTACCTTTTTGATATCTAATTCTGGGTAATCATTTCGCAGAACATGTTTTTTAAGTTCAGCAATTGCACCTGCGGTTTCTACACCTGTAGGACCTCCACCAACTACAACAAAATTAAGTAAAGCAGCTTCCTGTTCTGGAGTTTCGGCAATTAATGCAGCCTCCAGATTTTGCAAAATCATACTACGAAGGTTTAGGGCTTCGGGTATAGATTTCATGGGCATAGCGTTATATTCTATTTCGCTCTGTCCAAAGAAATTGCTTGTAGATCCGGTAGCGATAACTAAGTAATCGTAACTGACATCACCAATGGAAGTATGTAATTTATTTTTTTCAGTATCTATTTTTTGTACCTCGGTTACCCTAAATTTAAAATTCTTTTGTCCTTTAAAGATTTTTCTAATAGGAAAAGCGATTGAATCGGCCTCTAAACCACCTGTGGCTACTTGGTATAACAGAGGCTGAAAGGTATGGTAGTTATGTTTGTCTAGAATGAGAACATCTACATTTGAATTTTTAAGCTTTTTAGCTAGTTCTATGCCTCCAAATCCGCCGCCAACAATTACGATTTTTTTTCTGTTGTTTTCCATATTTATGTAACCGATAGGGGTAAACTTTAGTTTTTGTAAATATAAGAAGATTGCGGTATTTAGATAAAAAGATAAACTTTTGATTTGTCTGATGTAAATAAAAAAAGCCCCGGAATTTCCGGGGCTTTTTTTATATGAATTGAAATAAGTTTATTTTTTGTCTTTATCGCTTGATAAGTCGATTACGATTGGTGTAGAGATACATAATGAAGAGTATGTACCAATGATACGTCCAATCAATAATGCGAAGATAAACCCGCGGATGCTATCGCCACCAAAGATAAAGATAGCAATCAGTACAAAGAATACAGTTAATGAGGTTAAGATGGTACGGCTTAAGGTACTGTTTAACGCAAAGTTGATCAACTGAATTCTTTCTTCGCCATGTGCATCTTCTTTTCCGTGTTGTGATAAACGCTCACGGATACGGTCAAATACGATAACGGTCTCTGTCATGGTATAACCCATTACGGTTAAGATCGCAGCTATAAAGTCTTGTCCAATTTCTAATGGGAATGGCAATACACCGTCTAAAATTGTATAGAAAGATAATACCAATAGCACATCGTGGAATAATGCGATTACCGCACCTAAACCATATTGCCATTTTCTGAAACGGATTAAGATATAGATGAACATTACGATACATGAGAACAAAATAGCTCCGTATGCTCCGTAAATAATATCACTTGCAATGGTAGGGGTTACTTTCTGAGAACTGCTAATTTCATATTTAGCACCTAATTCATCTAAACCTTTTCTCAATGCATTTTCTACAATCTTATCTGCATTAGGATCTTGGTCAGAAATGTGGTAAGGTGTAGTAATTTTTAGAGAGTGGTCTGTACCGGCTGTTTTAACCAATGCTTCCTCTCCTTCAAATTTCTCTGTTAATTTCTTAGATACATCTTCGGTATTTAAAGCTTTATCGAACTTAACGATATAAGTTCTTCCTCCTTTAAAGTCAACACCTAAGTGTAAACCACCATTTTTAACATAGAACACAACACCTAAAGCAATGATAAGAGCTGAAATGGTGTAGTATAATTTACGGTGACCAACAAAGTTGAAAGCTAAATTCTTAAATGCATTGCGTGTAACATTGTTATCAAAAGTAATGTTTGATTTTTTCTCGATCATCGATTCGAAAATCAAACGAGAGATCAATACGGCTGCAAATAATGAAGTAAGGATACCCACACATAAAGTAGTGGCAAAACCTTGAACTGGTCCTGTACCAAATATGAAAAGGATAATACCTAATATGAATAGAGTAACGTTAGAGTCGATAATTGACGACATTGCGTGTTTAAAACCTTCTCTGATTGCTACTGCGGTATTTTTACCTTGCGCCAATTCTTCACGTACACGCTCAAAGATAAGGATGTTCGCATCAACCGATAAACCGATAGTTAATACGATACCTGCGATACCCGGTAAGGTTAATACTGCCCCAAAAGCGGCCAGCACACCCATGATGAAGAATACGTTGATCAATAAAGCGATGTTGGCAACCCAACCTGCTTTGTTATAATAGAATGCCATGAAAATCAAGATCACAATAAATGCGATTACGAATGACATTAAACCGCTGTCAATAGCTTGTTTACCTAATGAAGGGCCTACCACGAAATCTGAAACGATTTTAGCTGGCGCTGGTAATTTACCTGCTTTTAATACGTTTGAAAGGTCTTTGGTATCTTCAACGGTAAAGCTTCCGGTAATAGAAGAAACACCATTTGGAATTTCGTTCTGAACGGTAGGGGCAGAGTAAACTGTATTATCTAATACAATAGCAATTGCTTTTTTGTTGTTAGGATCAGCAGAAGCTTCAGCAGTAATTTTTTTCCATTTTGCTGCGCCATCGCTGGTCATGTACATGTTTACTTCTGGTCTGTTATTTTGGTCGTAACCATAACGTGCGTTAGAAATCGCATCTCCACCCAAATCAGGACGTCCGTCTAATGAAGTAACTTTTATAGCATACAATTCAAAAACTTTGGTGCCTTGCATAGGTTTAAGGCTCCACATGAATTTAAGCGTACCCGGTACTAAAGGTTTTACTTCTGGTCTGTGTAAGTAAGCATTAACTTTAGCGGTATCTTTTTGCAATACCCAACCTACTACTGGTCCCGGACGGAAAGCCTGTTGGCCATTTTCTGCCGTATAAGTAGGAATGCTTAAAACAGAGAATAAAGGATTGTTTTTAGCAGCTTCGGCTGTTTTAGCATTTGCTGATGTATCTTTTTTGTTTTCTGCTGTAACGCCTTTGGTTAATCCGGCGAGCTTACCTGCATTTTTTGTTGTATCTGCAACTTTTGCTGCAGTTGTATCTTTTGCATGATCCTTAACAGATACCGCAAGGGTTTTGTTGATGTTTTCTAAGATACCATAAACTTCTTCGTTCTGATATACTTGCCAGAATTGTAATTCTGCAGAACCTTGAAGTAATTTACGTACACGTTCTTTATCCTGAACTCCAGGCATTTCAATGAAGATACGGTTAGAACCTTCTTGTTTCTGCATGTTAGGGCTAACTACACCAAAACCATCTATACGACTACGCAAGATGATGAAAGAGCGGTCTATAGCACTGGTAGCTTCTTTGTTTAAGTAAGATTTAACCTCTGCATTGCTGGCGTTAGGGTTTAACTGGTTAGAGTTGTCAGGATTTACAAAGAAATCGGCCAGTTTACCATTAGGAACAAGTTTTTCATATTCATTAACAAACAAAGAGATGAAATCTTTTCCACCTGCGTTCATTTGCGCTTGGGCATTTTGTAAGGCCTTGTTAAAATTCTCGTCAGAAGTATTACCTGCTAAAGATTTGGTAAGTTCAGCTAAAGAAATTTCCATGGTAACGTTCATACCACCTTTAAGGTCTAGACCCAAGTTAATTTCTTTGCTTTTTACCTGTTGGTAAGTTAATCCAAAAACTGGATATACAGGTACTGTAGCCATCGAGTCTAAATAGGCTTTTTCTTTAGCCTCATCGCCTTTGGCGTATTCTTTGGCTTTTTTCTCTACGTTATAAGTAACTAAATTGAAAGAAAGTGAATACAGACAGACAATACCCAGAAGTATTGCCATAAATTTAATAAAACCTTTACCTTGCATTGTTTGTTTATTGTTTTTCTATTCTATGCTAATTTTTTACAAGTCGGCAAATCTAATTAATTTTTTAATTAATAAAACCCTCTAATGTAATTTTGTTATATATAAAGCGTTACATTCTTTCTAATGTTGAAAAAGTGTAATCAAATTCGTTTTTCTCATCAGCTTTGTTTTCTGCTTTTTCGGTCTCTTTCCACATGTTTTTATCTATTTCAGGGAAAAAGGCATCGGCATCAAAATGATGGTGTACTGTAGTAAGATAAATTTTGTCGCAAAAAGGCAGTGCTTGTTTGTAGATCTGTGCACCACCTATAATATATCCTTCTTCGTTTTCGTCTAACAGATTAAGTGCATCGTCTAAAGAATGTACAACTTCTGCGCCTTCTATTTTGTAATCTTTGTTATGGGTAATCACAATGCTCCTACGGTTTGGTAGCGGTTTCCCAATAGATTCATAGGTTTTACGGCCCATAATAATGGTATGACCGGTAGTTATGTTCTTAAAGTGCTTTAAATCAGCTGATAAATGCCAAAGTAACTCATTTCCTTTACCAATGGCATTATTAGAAGATATTGCTACTACAATGGATAATTTTTTGGTCATTGGGGTATTAGTCATTAGGTGTTAGTCATTGGGGATGCTGCTGAAAATTCAGTTTTTGTGCTTTTTCCAATATATTTAATATAAGCATTAAGCTTTAGGTGTATAAGTTCCATTTTTGAGATTAAAGATAAATATTGTCCTTCCGAAATTAATTTTCTGTCTTTAGATTTTCTGATAAAAGATTTAGCCTCAAGTAATGAGCCTCGCCCATAGTAACAAAAGTTTTTATTTTCTTTAAAATGAAACCTGCCATACCCTTCCGCAATGTTTGCACTAATAGAATCAACAGCTCTGCACAGTTGTTTTCCTATCGTATCTTTTGCAAAATAATCCCAATTGATTATGATTTCCCAAACTTCATTAGAGAAATTTTCTGCTAAAGCATATACTTCTAAATCTTCTATTTTTTGGTACGCCATAGTTATTTTGAGGTAAGACTAATTGACTATTGACCAATTTACTAATTATATTGATTTAAACAGCAACCACACCTTTTATATGTGGATGGGCATCGTAATTTAATAAGGTAAAATCTTCGTATTTAAATTCAAAAATATCCTTAACATCTGGGTTAAGCTGCATTTGCGGCAAAGGTTTGGGTTCGCGACTTAATTGCAGTTTAGCCTGTT
>DDEP01000095.1 GCA_002336465.1 Pedobacter sp. UBA1951 | reverse complement strand
ATTACACACAGTAGATGCTGAAACGGGTTCAGCATGACGCATTCTCTTACGCTACTCATTAAGATTCCCGTCACCCTGACTTGGAACGAAGTGGAAAGCTACGTAGTAAACCGAGTTTAAACGAGCTCACCAAAGGTAATTTATTTCAGGGTCTAAAATACTGGAAAAAACGGAACTCAAGATGATTCTTGCTTATCAAGTACAGAATAATATCCATAATTTGAAAAAGAAAAAGAGATGCTAAAAGCACCTCTTTAATATCTATGCCTTCTTTACAGGCAAGTGTATTTCTGCTAGCATGCAGCGTGCGCTGCCACCACCGTTCTGCTCAATGGTGTACAAAGGTGAACTGATAATGGGGTTGTATGCTTCTAATTTTGCTACTTGCTCTTTGTTAAGGGCTTTTAATGCCTGCTCTGACATGATCAGCAAAGGCTCGCCTTTTACATTGTTGATCTGTAACATATTGCCTGCAAAATGGTTCATCTGATCGTAATCTATCTCTATGATCTCTTTGCCTGTATTCTTAATATGGTTTAACACATATTCTCTTTCATGATCATCTGCAATGCTTTCTGCGCAGATGACCACATATTTATCGGCTACGCACATCATTACATTGGTGTGGTAAATAGGGTAGCCATCTTGATCTACGGCATGGAACGATACGGGACTGTAACCCGTGAGCATGCAGAAATTATCCAATACCTCGGCATCGGTTCTTACGCTTAAACAGGCATAGGCGATCTTATTTTTGCGGTCTAATACCATACTGCCCGTACCTTCTAAAAAGATATTCTGTTTTTCGTAAAAGCTGATATCGGCAATATGGTTCAGCTCAAAGTTATTGGCTAAATTGTCTAAAATATCGCTTCTGCGTTCGCCACGTCTGTTGGGCGAAAACATCGGATAGAGGTAAACAGAGCCATCTTCATGAAATGAAATCCAGTTGTTGGGGAAAATAGAATCGGGTGTAGAAGGTTCTAAGGTATCGTTGATCACAATTACATCCACACCGTTTTTTCTCAGTGTTTCTGCAAATTGATCAAACTCTTCAAGTGCTTTTTTCTGCACCTCATCTTGTTCGGTAGCGATCTGAAATTTATTGTTTCCGGCAGTCTGTTCGTTGTATTTAAAATCTACCGGTCTAATCATCAAGATGTGATTGGTGGTTTGCATGTATAGGGTTATGAGTTTAGGGTTATAAGTTCGGAGGTATAGTTGGGTTTAATGTTATGTGCTAAATATCATCTCTTAAAATAGGTAGGCTCATGCAATGAAAACCGCCCCTTGCTCTTGAAAGCTCTGCCGATGGCATCAGTATCAACGTATCTGTAAGTGTCTCTGCATTTACTTTACCGCTTTCAAGGTCTGCAACCAGATCTTTAACATTTACCACATCAAAGCCATGTGCTTTAAAGGCCTCAACAGTTTTATCGTTACGGTCATAACCTACCACAACACCTTCTTTTAGCGCCAATAAATTACAAGAGTCTGTCCATTGCTCTCTAGAATCGTATGGAAACACATTGTTACCACTGTAAATGATCTTGGCAGGTGTGGTACTACCCAAATCGTTCTGACTAATATCGTTCAATAGAGCTTCTACATGCTCAAAGTATTTCGGTTGTCCCGGTTTATCTTTATGGAACTGTATAGCTGTGGTGGTTTCTAATTTTTCGGGCTCTTTAAGGAAGTTGATCGGTTCAAGCTCGTTGTATTTTGGCGAATGTGCAATAGAATGTAAAATTACCCATGTATCGCGTTTTACTTGTGTAAATACCGTATCTAAGTGCATGTAATCGCGTTTAGAAGGTATCTTAACCACAGTTACTTTTTCTACCACGTTGTTTTCAAACAGCAATCTAATGGCTTCATTAGCGCCTTCTTCAGAAGTACGTTCACTTACTCCGATCAACACATGATTTTTGCTTACCATCATCACATCGCCACCTTCTAAAGTGGTTCTAAAAGCAGGTTCATCTCCCGGTCTTAAGAAATGTTGGGTAGGATCGGGTATTTCTAAAATATTGTTGCGGTATGCGGCAAAGAAAGGATGGTTAAAGAAAATGTAGCGCATCAGCATGGTTTCGCGCACGCGTGCTTTCTTAGCCGGTTTGTTCAATAAAATATGGTTATTGATAGTGGTACCCACATCGCGGGTAAAAATAAGGTTAGGTATAGGGGCAAAAATCATCGTATCATCGGCCATAGAGCCAGATATAAAGATTTCTGCAAGTTCTTTAGGATCGGTATTGGTTAGTTTTAATTGTAAATTATAGGTGCAGCCCTCAATGGCACATACTGCCGCCGTTAGTTTTTTACGTATAGAATCATCGGCCAAAACATCGGCCAACAGGTTCTGTACCTCAATTACGTTCTCTGAGTTATGGAAATTTGGGTGGTTGGGTTTAAAAAAGCCTCTCTTGTTTTCTTCTGCATCAATCTCGTTGAGCTTGCCCTTAATTTTTGCAGGGTCTAAAAAGTACATCAGCAGCTTAATGTAGTAATCATATTCGTGCTTGCGGATGGTGTCAAGGTGTACAATATCTTCAAAGAGCCAGTCTTGTGCTTTAGAAGGTACTACTTTGCCCAAACCGCTGTCTGGACTGTGTACCAATAGTTTTCTCAGTGTACCAATTTCTGTATTTACGCCAATTTTAAAGTTATTGTTATGCATACTTGATGATTAATTTTGAGTTATCTACAAAGCTATCCTTTTTTTTTGAAGTGCCAATTTTTAAGCTTTTTGTTGCATTATGCTTACGTTGCTTCTTAAGATTATGTTATTTGAATAGGGTTGAGGAAGGGTCTGAATTTCTGACTTACGTCACCCCAGAATAAATCGTGGCAAGCTCTAAATTTTGGCTAAGATGCTGAAACAGCTTGTCCCGAATTCACTTCGGGAAGTTCAGCATGACGCATT
>DDEP01000134.1 GCA_002336465.1 Pedobacter sp. UBA1951 | reverse complement strand
TTCGACAATATAAATTTAATATTTGATTTTTATTTTTAAAACAACATAAAATGGACGAGGATAAAGAAGAGAAAGAAAGCAAGGGAATTAACAGTTTTGCCAAATATAGCGGCATGGCTTTCCAAATGCTGGCTACTATAGGTTTGTTTGCATTTATAGGTTACCAGTTAGATAAGTATACGGAACAAAAGGTCTTGATTTATACATCCATATTAGGAATTGTGGGGGTGGCTGCTTCGTTATATCAGATCGTAAGGTCATTAAATAAAAATAAATAGCTAAAGCTTTGAAGGGCCTTTGTTAACTTTGCAAAAAATTAAAGTTTTGAGCATTAAGCAATTTGTTTTCTGGTTTGTGTTATTTACGGCTTTTTTGGCGGGAATAGCATTGGCTGTTCAGGCCTCTGGTTCGGCATCTAAAATTTTAGCTCCCGGTTTTTGGCCTGTTTTTGCCTTTTTGGGAGGGCTAACTTTCATCGCTTATATGGTTGCATTTTTGGGCATAAAACGTAACCCACAAATGGGTGTAATGACCATTTTAGGCTCAATTGGTATCAAGATGATTTTTTCTATGGCTTTAGTGCTGATTTTCAGTTTAAAAGGTCAGGGAATTGACCTGAGGTTTGCATTAAATTTTTTTTCTTTATATTTATTGTTTTCGGCCTTTGAAATGTACTGCTTGTTGCGTAACTTGCGCCACCAAAATTAAAAGTAAAAAACTGCGAGTAAATGTATTATAACCCCGTTTTTGTGTCAAGAGTTAAACAAGTAATTGTGGCTTTTACGCTTTTTTTAGCGTTTTTTGTTTCAAAAGCACAGGCTGCAACCCCTATTGACAGCGTAATTGCCGATACGGTAGTAACAGCAGGAAATGATGCCCAACATCACGAAGCTGAGAGTCATGAAGCTAAAAAAGAGGAAAAAGGTTTTGATATCACTTCATTTATTTTCCATCACATTAGCGATAGCCATTATTTTACCTTGTTTGGACATGGTGAGCATGGCATACATTTACATCTTCCTATAATTTTGTGGACTGACAAAGGGTTGGTTACTTTTTCTTCTAAAGAATTTAATTTTAATGATGACGGAACTGTTGTTGTAGAGAAGAATGGTCAGCGTTTTGCAATGGCGCACAATAAAATTTATTATGCTAACGAAACAGCAGATGCGCATGGTTCTTTTGTTTCGCATGAGCTAAATGATAAGGGCGATGAAGTTGTGCTTAATGCTCGTCCGTTAGATTTCTCTATCACTAAAAACGTTTTCAGTATGTTACTGTCTATAGTTGTGTTAGTGATTCTATTTACAACTGTAGCGAGAGGTTATAAGAAAAGAGATGGTAAAGCGCCTAAAGGAATACAGTCTTTTATGGAGCCAATCATCTTATTTGTACGTGATGATATTGCAAGACCAAACTTAGGACATAAGTATACTAAGTTTATGCCTTATTTGTTAACCGTGTTTTTCTTCATCTGGTTCAACAACATGTTGGGTTTGGTTCCGTTTTTTCCGGGAGGAGCTAACGTAACAGGTAATATTGCCATGACGGCGGTATTGGCTGCTTGTACATATTTGATCACTACTTTTAAAGGAAATAAAGATTACTGGAAACATANNGCCGGGAGTTCCTGTTCCAATGAAGATATTCTTAGCACCTTTAGAGCTTATAGGTACATTTACTAAACCTATAGCCTTAGCTATCAGGTTATTTGCCAATATTACTGCTGGACACATATTGGTAATGTCTTTATTGTGCTTGATATTTATTTTTAACTCGATTGCTGTAGCTCCTGCTTCAATTTTCTTTGCAGTATTTATTGGCTTGATCGAGTTTTTGGTGGCATTCATTCAAGCATTTATTTTTACAACATTATCGGCCTTGTTTATAGGCATGGCGGTAGAAGAACACCATTAATATTAAAAAGAACAGTATTGTTAAACTTACATATATAAATTAATCAAAATGACTGGAACATTAGCTGCAATCGGCGCAGGCTTAGCTGCAATTGGCGCTGGATTAGGTATCGGTAAAATTGGTGGATCTGCAATGGAATCAATTGCTCGTCAACCAGAAGCCGCTTCAAAAATTCAAACTGCTATGCTTATCGCTGCTGCTTTTATCGAGGCGGTTGCTTTATTCGCGGTAGTAGTTTCTTTGATCGCAAAATAATCAAAGAAAGAATTCAACAAGAACCTTTTCGGGGTTGCCGTTAAGGTTCTTGTTAAAGCTAAAAATTATTAAATAAGTTTATAGAATAAAAGATATATACATACAATGGATTTATTGATTCCAGAAATTGGTTTGTTGGTTTGGAACACCATCGCTTTCCTTGTTTTAGTGTTTTTGTTAGGCAAATTTGCTTGGAAACCTATCATGAAATCTATTCATGATCGCGAACAGAATATCGATGATGCTTTAAACAAAGCTGAATTAGCTAAACAAGAAATGGCTCGTTTAACTTCACAAAACGAAGAGTTAATGAAACAAGCTCGTGAAGAACGCGATTTGATTTTAAAAGAAGCTAAAGCATTAAAAGATAATATCGTTAACGAAGCTAAAACTCAGGCTCAGACCGAAGGTGCTAAATTAATTGAAAAAGCACGTATCGAGATTGAGAACCAAAAGAAAGCTGCCTTGGCAGAATTGAAAGGTCAAGTATCTTCATTATCATTGGATATTGCTGAGCGTGTATTGCGCAACCAGTTAGATGATAAGAACAAACAGCAAGAGTTGGTTAACAATTTGTTAAAAGACGTTGAATTAAACTAAGTTATAAGTATTACGTTTTAAGTTTTAGTGCTTAATGTTTTAAGCAACTTATAACTTACAACTTACAGCTAAAATATATGTCAAGTAAAGCAGCAGCCAGATACGCAAAATCGTTAATAGATCTTTCTAAAGAGCAAAACGCTTTAGAGGAAGTGAAGAACGATATGGTTTTTTTTGAGCATGTGGTAGATCAAAATAGCGAATTGGAAGCTATTTTAAATAACCCGATTGTGCCTTTAGATAAAAAACAAGGTATCGTATCAGGTTTAATGAAAGATAGAGTACATACCATAACTCAAACGTTTTTTAACCTAGTAATCAATAAAGGTCGTTCTGAGTTATTGTTTGCTATAGCAAAACAGTTTATAGCACAATACAATGTTTTAAATGGTATCGTTACAGCCGAAGTAACATCGGCAAGTACATTAACTGAAGCAAATAAAGAAGAAATTACAGCTTTGGTTAAAAAAGAGTTAAATGCTAAACAGGTAGTGCTCAAAGAGAAGATCAGCACTAACCTTATTGGCGGTTTTATTTTAAAAGTTGGCGACAGACAATTTGATGCTTCTATTGCCAGCAGTTTAAATAAACTGAAAAAAGAGTTTGCACAAGGCGTAGTATAAGCACCCGCAAACAATTAATAAAGAAAGAAACACAGGATTTACATTTTCAAATAGAAAACAATAAATAAAATTATGGTAGAGGTAAGACCAGACGAAGTTTCGGCAATTATAAGACAACAATTGGCGGGCTTTAAATCAGAAGCTGAGCTTGAAGAAGTGGGTACCGTATTGCAAGTGGGCGATGGTATTGCACGTGTTTATGGCTTAACTAAAGTACAAAGTGGTGAGCTTGTTGAGTTTGCCAACGGTTTACAAGGTATCGTGTTAAACCTTGAAGAAGATAACGTAGGTGTGGTATTATTAGGCCCATCAGACGAGATCAAAGAAGGTGATACCATAAAACGTACTAAGAAAATTGCTTCTATTAAAGTTGGTGAAGGTATGTTAGGCCGTGTGGTTAACACCCTTGGTGAGCCAATTGATGGTAAAGGACCAATTTTAGGTGAAACTTACGAAATGCCTTTAGAGCGTAAAGCACCTGGGGTAATTTATCGTCAGCCAGTAAACGAACCTCTACAAACTGGTATCAAGGCTATTGATGCGATGATCCCTATCGGTCGTGGTCAACGTGAGTTGGTAATTGGCGACCGTCAGATTGGTAAAACTGCGGTTTGTATCGATACTATCATCAACCAAAAAGAATTTTACGAAGCAGGTAATCCTGTATTCTGTATCTATGTAGCTTGTGGTCAAAAAGCAAGTACAGTAGCAAACGTTGTACGTACTTTAGAAGAAAACGGCGCAATGGCTTATACTGTAGTTGTGGCTGCTTCTGCTGCTGAGCCTGCTCCATTGCAGTTCTACGCTCCATTTGCGGGTGCTGCTATTGGTGAGTTCTTCCGTGATACTGGTCGTCCAGCTTTAATTGTTTATGATGATTTGTCTAAACAAGCTGTGGCTTACCGTGAAGTTTCTCTATTATTGAAACGTCCTCCAGGTCGTGAGGCTTATCCGGGTGACGTGTTCTATCTACACAGTCGTTTGTTAGAAAGAGCTGCGAAAATAAACGCTAACGATGAGATTGCTCAAAATATGAACGATTTGCCAGAGTCTATCAAAGGTATCGTTAAAGGAGGCGGTTCATTAACAGCATTACCAATTATCGAAACTCAAGCTGGTGACGTTTCTGCATATATCCCTACCAACGTAATTTCAATTACTGACGGTCAGATCTTCTTAGAGTCTAACTTGTTTAACTCAGGTATCCGTCCGGCAATTAACGTAGGTATCTCGGTATCACGTGTAGGTGGTAACGCACAAATCAAATCCATGAAAAAAGTTGCTGGTACTTTAAAATTAGACCAAGCGCAATACCGTGAGTTAGAGGCTTTCTCTAAATTCGGTTCTGATTTGGATGCAGCTACTAAATCTGTATTGGATAAAGGTGCTCGTAACGTAGAGATGTTAAAACAAGCTCAGTTCTCTCCATTTACGGTAGAGAAACAAGTTGCGATTGTTTATGCAGGTACTAAAAACCTAATGCGTAATGTGCCAATTAATAAAGTTAAAGAATTTGAAGCTGAGTATTTACAAGCTTTAGAGCTACGTCATGCAGACACTTTAGCAGCGTTAAAAGCAGGTAAATTTGATGATGCGATTACAGGAGTATTAGACACTGTAGCAAAAGAAATTTCAAGTAAATATTAATTAGATTATAAGTAGTTGGTATTTAGATTTTGGTCTAACTACTAAATACTGACTGCTAAATACTAACAAATGGCGAATTTAAAAGAAGTAAGAAACCGTATAGCATCAGTACAATCAACTCAGCAGATTACCAAGGCCATGAAAATGGTATCGGCTGCTAAGTTAAAACGTGCTACAAATGCTATTGTTCAATTACGTCCGTATGCAACAAAACTGAAAGAGATCTTAGGAAATCTTTCGGCAAGCTTAGAAGGTACATCTTCAGCCTTTATTGAAGAGCGTGAGCCTAATAAAGTTTTAATTGTTGTAATCTCTTCAAACCGTGGTTTGGCCGGAGCTTTCAATATGAACGTAATTAAAATGGCTAACAATTTAATTGCTACAAAATATAGCGAGCAGTTTAAAAAAGGAAATGTTAGCATTGTTTCTATTGGTAAAAAGACACAGGATTTTTACGAAAAACGCAACTATAAAGTTATTGGTAACAATAACGAAGTGTATGCAAATCTAACTTTTGAAAACGTAACCAAAATTACAGAGTCTATCATGAAAGGCTTTGAAGATGGCGAATTTGATAGAGTTGAAGTTGTTTACAACAAGTTTAAAAACGCTGCCGTTCAAATTTTAACTTCTGAACAATTATTACCTCTTCCAAAAACAGAAGAAATGGCAACTGTTAAAACTAATAATGTAGATTATATTTTGGAACCGAGCCAAGAAGAAATCGTAGAGCAGTTAATTCCAAAATCAATTAAAATACAGTTATACAAAGCGGTATTAGATTCACATGCATCAGAACACGGTGCACGTATGACATCTATGGATAAAGCTACTGAAAATGCTGGTGATTTGTTGAAATCATTGAAACTGGCTTATAATCAGGCTCGTCAGGCGGCTATTACAACTGAGTTAACAGAGATTGTAAGTGGTGCAGCAGCACTAAATGGATAATATTATTTTCCCAAAATAAAAAAGCCCATTTCTTAAATGAAATGGGCTTTTTTATTTAATCCATTTAAATTGAAATCCAAAATTATTATGATTTATTT
>DDEP01000039.1 GCA_002336465.1 Pedobacter sp. UBA1951 | reverse complement strand
ATTATAATTTTAAAACTGAGCAATACAACACCAATTTAAAACTGAGCAACAAGTTTTTCTATAACGAGAACATATTATCTGCTTACGGCTCGTACAATTACCGAAAAAATGGTTGGTCTGCAAAAGCAGCGTTACGTTCAGAATATACCAATGTTAATTTTGATTTATCAACCGGGCAAACTTATAATGTAGATCCTTATTTTAGTTTTTTCCCTTCTCTATCATTAAACAGGTATTTCAGAAAGCGCTATAATATTGGTCTGAGCTATAGCGTCCGCATTAACCGCCCTCGCGAAAATGCATTAAATCCGCAAATCAATAATGCCGATACCCTGAACATCTCTTACGGAAATCCGCATCTTAATCCTTCATTTACGCATCAGGCAGATCTTACATTTGGTGTATTTGGCAGGAACTGGTCTTTTACCCCTCGTTTATCTTATTCAACTGCTAAAGGCGTAATAGAACGTTACCGTTTTGTAAAATCCAATGGCGTTTCAGAAAGCACTTTTGATAATGTAGGCTCAAATGATAACCTATCTTTAATGTTAATAGGTAATTACAGGCCTACCAAAACCATTTCGGTCAACGGTAATTTCGGGATATTCAGAAATAAATACCGTTCAGATATTAACACCAGCTTAAACAGAGAGGGAATAAGCATTAGGTCAAGAGTTGGCTTTTCTGCCCAACTTCCTTACAAAACGGCTTTTGAAGCCAGTTTAAACTACAATAACGATGTAAATGCCCAAGGGCGTAACACAGGTTCTATAAATACAAGTTTTGGGCTGCGCAAATCGTTCCTAAAAAATAACCTCATTGCTCGTATTAGCGCCAATGATCCTTTCAGGGCCCGTCATACCAGTACTTATAACGAAGGGCTTAACTTTTATGCACAGAGCTATGGAATTAGCAACACCAACAACGTTACTTTTGCTTTAACATGGCGTTTTACCAGAATAAAAACCAACAAAGTTGATATACCTCCTCCTCCTAAAAATTAAGTGTTCAACCGCCATTGATATGGTGCTCTAAAAGCTTTTACGTATCTTGCAGCCATGAACAACAATAACCCTTGGCAAACACTGGGCAGTAAAAACATATACCAAAACAATTGGATCAGCCTTACTGAATACAAGGTTATAAACCCTGCCGGTAATGAAGGTATTTATGGCGTTGTTCACTTTAAAAATATTGCAATAGGTATCTTACCTTTAGATAAAGATTACAATACTTGGCTGGTAGGTCAGTTCAGGTACCCATTAAACGCCTATAGTTGGGAAATTCCCGAAGGCGGAGGGCCTTTAGATATTGACCCTATAGAAAGTGCCAAAAGAGAGTTGTTAGAGGAAACTGGTTTGCATGCACAACAATTTACAGAGATACAACGCATGCATTTATCAAATTCTGTAAGCAACGAAAGCGCGATTATTTATATTGCACAAGACCTTACTCAAGGTATAGCACAACCTGAAGAAACCGAGGAACTACAAATCAAGAAAATTCCTTTTGAGCAAGCCTATCAAATGGTGCTCAATAATGAAATAACCGATAGCATGAGCGTAGCAGCTATTTTAAAAACCCGCTTACTAATGCAACAAGGTTTAATTTAACTCGTAAATCATGAATAAGATATTAGGTATTATTTTAACACCGATTTTCTACCTGTTATTTGGACTTTTTTTAGTCATATTTCACCCCATACAATGGATATGCTATAAATTATTTGGCTATAAGGCCCACAAAAAGTCTGTTGACTATTTAAATTTCTGCCTTACTTATTGTAATCTATTTTTGCTCAACAGCGTTAAGTTCAAAAATGAACAGAACTTACCTTTAAACCAGCCCATCATATTTGTGGCTAATCACCAAAGCATGTACGACATACCTGCTTTAATTTGGTTTTTACGTAAGTTCCAGCCTAAGTTTATTTCTAAAATAGAACTCACAAAAGGCATCCCTTCTATTTCGTTTAATCTTAAATATGGCGGAGGGGCTAATATTGATCGTAAAGATAGCAAACAAGCTATCGGAGAAATCATTAAACTGGGCCGTCGTTTAAAAGAAAACAATTGGAGTACGGTTATTTTTGCCGAAGGTACACGTGCAAGAGACGGTAAAATAAAACCTTTTCAGGTAGGAGGCATTGCAACTCTTCTAAAAACTACACCTAATGCCTTAATTGTACCTGTTGCAATTGAAAACTCTTGGAAAATTGTACAATATGGTTCTTATCCTTTAACTGCGCTGCTTAATTTGAGATGGACAGTATTACCTCCTGTTGAGCGTGAAGGAAAGACCACAGAAGAAATTGTTTTAGAAACAGAAAATGCAATAAGAGAAAAATTAAACCAGCCCCTCCGCAGTTAACGTTCGCGGAGCTGCTATCTTAAATATTTTTCCCGTCAATATGCTTAAAAAACTCGTCCCGGTAGGTATCCCCTATCGGGATAATTTTTGATGCGATACTGATCCGGCTACGCTCAATACTCTCGATTTTATCTAAAGCAATAATGTAAGACTTGTGCACACGCATAAAATTGCTCTTAGGCAAAGTCTCTTCCATTTTTTTCATGCTTTGCAGGGTAATAATGCGTTCGCTTTTTGTGAAAATAGAGATGTAATCTTTCAACCCTTCTATATAGAGGATATCTTCCAGTTCTACTTTTTGGATTTTATGTTCGGTTTTAACAAAAATATAATCTTGAACTGCGTTTATAGAAGGTGTATTTACCGGACTTGCTACGGGAGCAGCCTGTTGTTCTGCAGGTTTTGAATTACCGTTGTTCTCCAGTTTTTCGCGAAGGTTACGCACTTTTTCTACCGCTTTGTAAAAACGGTCAAAAGCAATGGGTTTCAGCAAGTAGTCAGAAACATTTAAATCGTAGCTTTCTAATGCATACTGTGAGTAAGCCGTTGTTAAGATATAATCTGCCTTACTGCCAGCGATTTTTAAAAACTGTATGCCCGTAAGCTCCGGCATCTGGATATCTAAAAAAACCAAATCTATGCCACCTTCATTAACCAGTTGCAATGCTTCAATAGCATTTTCGGTACGTTTTACCAGCTTTAAAAAAGGTACTTTAGAAATATAATCCTCTAAAATATCGAGCGCCAAAGGCTCATCATCAACCGCAATGCATTTTAAAATCATAGATCAAGCATAAGTTCTGTTGTATAATGTGTAGCCGTATTTACAATATTTAGTTTATACCTGTCTGGATATAACAATTGCAACCTACGCTCTACGTTATTTAAGCCAACACCGCCAATGGCATCTTTATTGGCTTTACTTTTTTTATTGGTTACGCTAAAATGAAGAATTTTTTGATTAGCGACAATATTTATTCTAATTGGATCATTATGGTCATTCGCAACCCCATGTTTAAAGGCATTTTCAACAAAAGAAATCAAAATTAAAGGCACAATCTTTTGCCCATCAATTTCGCCATGGATTGTAACTTCTACAGCAGCTCCGTCTTTAAAACGCAACCTTTGTAAATCAACAAAACTTTGCACATATTCTACTTCTTTATCTAAACTTACCCAACTATCGTTACTTTCATAAATCATATACCGCATAATTTCTGAAAGTTTGAGAATGGCATCTGCCGTTTTATCAGATTTCTGATAAGCCAACGAATAAATATTATTTAAAGAGTTGAACAAGAAATGCGGGTTTAACTGCGATTTTAAGAATTGCAACTCCATATCTTTTTTTTCTGTTTCCAAATTACGTCTGATACGCATGTTAGAAAACCAATCGGTTGCAAACTTAATGATGCAGGAAGAAACCAAGAAAAAGCCTCCACTAAATATGCAATTAATTACATAGGTGGTAATGGATAAAGTCTCTGTTTTACCTTGTCTAGTATATTGCAGTACTTCTTCAGGATTAAGTACAGCTACTACTGCTTTGATGAGCGTAACTATTCCTAATAATACTACAAAACAGATAAAGTAAGTCCAGTAGCCCTTTCTTTTGATGATCAGCTCGGGCATCAAATAAATATAATTGATATAGAACATCGACACGTTCAGCAATCCATATACACCTATGTTAAGAAGGTAGTCTTTGACTGAATGATCCTTTGTCGAAGAAAATATTAATATAGTAATAACAAGGGATATGATTCCCCAATAAATACAGTTTAATATGATTGATGCTTTATTATTTTCTGTCATACCCTATAAAAGTAATGCTTACTAAACTAATCTTTTAACCTATATTTCTCTTATACTTTCGACCAACTGGCATTTTTTTTCTACCAAAAGCCCATATCATTCAATGATTAGTAAAAGTACCAATAATGGGCATTTATCTATAATTTTTTACACTTGGTCTAAAACATTTTTGCAGTATTTTTTTAATTATTCTCTTTGTTATGTAAAACAAAAACAATTTTTTACCAAAGCAAATAAAGTCATGAAAAGATTATCAAACGTTTCGCCTTTTTTATTACTGTTAGTTCCGGTAATTATGGTTATGCTTTTAGGCATTACCCTAAATTTTGCAAACGATAATCAGGATGCTGATATAGTAGCAAAAACAAATGCACCTGCAAAAACAGTTGTTAAAATAGCTACATCTCTTTTAAAATAATGAACAACTTTGCCATACAAACCGTTGACCTTAGTTACAATTTTGGCAATCAGGTCATTATTAAAGATTTAAACTTAAATGTACCAAAAGGCAGCATTTATGGATTTTTAGGACCAAATGGTGCGGGTAAAACTACCACCATAAAAATCTTGCTCAATCTGTTGCGATCGCCTAATGATACCGTGTTTATTTTTGGCAAAGACATTAACACCCACCGTATAGAGTGCTTAAAACAAATGGGCTCACTGGTAGAGCAACCTGCTATTTATGCACATTTAACTGGTAAAGAGAATTTACGAAACAGAGCCTTGCTTTTGGGCATCCACAAATCAAAATGCGATGAGCTTTTAAAGCTTGTAGGATTAAGTGATGCGGCAAACAAAAAAGCCGGCAAATATTCTTTAGGCATGAAACAACGCTTAGGCATTGCCTTGGCATTATTATCAGATCCTAATTTGTTATTATTAGATGAACCCACTAACGGGTTAGACCCTAGTGGAATTATCGAAATTAGGAACTTAATGATAGAACTAGCCGAAAAACATCAAAAAACAATCTTAGTATCTAGCCACTTACTGGCAGAGATTGAAAAAACTGCTACACATATTGGCATCATCAATAAAGGGGCTTTGCTTTTTCAAGGAGAAGTAAGCGAGTTACGCAATCTCAACAAACCTGCTCTTAAAATAGAGACCAATAATAATGGTTTTTCCGCACAATTATTATCGCAAAAGGGTATAGAAATCTTACGTGAAGATAATGGCAGTATTTATCTTAACTACCAAGACAAAACAGATATTGCTCAGATCAATGCATTGCTTGTAACCAACGGCATAGATGTTTACGGCATAGGAGCAGAGAGCAAAGATCTCGAGAATTTATTTTTAGACATTACCTCAAAAAATTAACTTGTTTATGAAGCAGTTTTACGTTGCACTTGTTTCAGAGTTTTATAAATCACGCAAGACTTTAGCCTTTTGGGCTGCCATTCTACTTCCTGTTTTAATTTGTGGTTCTATTGCATTAGGCTATTATTCTAATGCCGAAAAAATCCTAAAATTTAACTACCCGGGAATGATATTATGGGGGCAGTTCAGTGGAGCCTCATTAAATATTATGGGTTTATTGATATTGCCATTCTATGTTATTTTTATGGCTTTCTCTATCAATAACATTGAACATAAAAATGACACATGGAAAACGTTGTTCTCTCAACCCTTAAACAAGTTCTCAATCTATGCTGCTAAATATGCTTATGCAGTATCGCTTATTTTTATTTGCCTGCTTTTGTTCTTCGGACTTACTTATCTATCAGGGTATTTATTACAAGTTTTAGTACCGGAGTACACTTTTAAGAACTACAACCCAAGTATTATTCTTTCTAAATTTTATGCCCGTCTTTTCTTTTCATCATTAGGTATATTGTCTATACAGTTTATCTTAAGTTTAATCTGGTCGGATTTTTTGAAACCGATGGGTATCGGTTTTGTAGGAACCATTATAGGCATAATCGCAGCCAATGTGCAATGGAAATATGCTCAATATATCGCATATGCCATACCCACAATCACATTGCGCTCAACAAAACCTAAAGGCAGCAATCCTGAAGATTTTCAAGTATTTACCAACGATATTTACATAAGTATAGCTTACGGCATATTATTATTCATCATTGGTTATTTTATACTAACCAAAAAAAACATAAAGTAATCTCCATACTACCTAATCTGCAAAGCTATTTGTTTGCAGGTTTAGGTATGATAATAAGGCTTTCATGCCCTCCGTTATCTACACTTTGAACACCAAACAGATAATTATCTTTAGAATAACTAAGCAAGGCTTCATTGTTTTTTACGAAGGTTTTTCTTTCCCATACAGGGCTAGTGGTTTCTCTCATCAACACATAATAACCAAAAGGTTCCTTACCTTTCGGTTTATCCCATCTCAACTGGGTTTTATTGGTTAAACCGCCTGTTATAATTTTTACATTTTCTGGTTCTTGTGCAGATGAAGCTAAGTTAGCCATTACCGAAAGGTTTAAACGGGTAACCTTTTGCAAATAAATATAATCCAAAAACTCAGGTAAATCCCCATATTGCTTGCCCTTATCAACCCTTACGTCTTGATGCTGCTTATCAAAGTCTTCGTTCATTTCCGTAACTCTTACAGCGGTAAAACCCTGCGAAGAAAAAGGTGTATGATCCCCTCCACGTAAAAAGCGGTCTCTTCTGTAAATCAGTTTAACATCAAGTTGATCTACATAACGTTCGGCAATTTCTTTAATATATCTTGCGGCCTGCCTTGCCATCCCATCATTATCGTACCCTGTAGAGTATCTTAAGGCAGCCTGTTCTTTGGTTTCTGCTGGCGATACTCCTTCACTAAAAATCCTTACACTTTTATTATCTCTTATATTGGTTTCAGAGCTGTAAGAATTACCTACAATATCATTATTCAATAAAAGATGAACTTTCCACCCTTCGTCCTTTGCTTTTTTGGCTAAGTGCGTAGCACCATACAACCCTTGCTCTTCGCCCACAAAAGCAATAAAAACCAGCGTAGCACTAAACTGATATTTACTTAAAACCCTGCAACTTTCTAAAACCGCAGCCACGCCCGAAGCATCGTCATTTGCACCAGGCGCAAAATCTTTAATGTTCATAACATCAGTAACCCTCGAATCATAATGTCCAGAAATCATGATCAGACGCTTATCGGTTGTATCTGTTCCGGGTAAAACAGCCATTACGTTTTTCAATACCGTTTCTTGGCTTACACGCCTTCCATCTGCAGGTTGCACAAAGCTATCAAAGCTAACTTTTAATCGTCCTCCGCTAGTTTTAGCATATCTTTCAAACTCTGTTTTTATCCAGTTTCTGGCAGCACCTATTCCGGTTGTTTTACTTAAGGTATCGCTCAAGGTATGCCGAGTATTAAATGACACCAATTTTCTCACTAAACCCTCGAGATTTTGATTGGAAACATCCTCAACCATTTGTGTTATCTGAGAGTCTTTATTTTGAGTAGTTTGCGCTTTTACATTAAAAATAACGGCAAAAAGCGCTAACAGCGCTATGGATATTTTTCTTTTCTTCATTGCATGGTTTTTCTTAAAGTTAAATGATACAACTTTTAATGCATCACAAAATCTGTAAAATTCTGAATAGATAGCTAAAACAAGCCTATATAAAATGTAAATTCACATTAAAAATTAAATTAGCTTTTTTAGCTAAAACCAAAAACTAATTATATGTTCAAAAAATTTACTACTACCACCACACTGGCTGTTGTTGCTTGTTTTGCTGCTTTGGCACAAGAGCCTGTCAACACCGCTGCTGTTCAGAAAATCAGGACAGAGGGGTTAGAAAAATCAAAAGCAATGGAAATTGCTTACAAAATCACAGACGTTGCCGGTCCACGTTTATCCAATTCGCCGGGCTTAAAAAGAGCACAGGAATGGGCTGTAAAATATTTCAATGAAATTGGCTTAAAAAATGTGCATTTAGAGGCTTGGGGCGATTTCGGTAAGGGATGGCAGGTTGACAAATACTATGCTGCAACCACTAAACCTTTTTACCGTCCTATTATCGGTTACCCTAAAGCATGGACACCTGGCACAAATGGCCCTATCAAATCTGAGGTTATCTTGATCAAAGCTGATACAGTAACCGACTTAAATAAATATAAAGGCAAACTTGCGGGTAAAATTATTATGATCGAGTCTGTTGCTATACAGCCTTTAAAGAATTCTTACACCCCTGATGTAGTACGTTACACAGATGAAAAACTAGCCGAGATGGCTGCTCAAGAACCTGCAACTGCAGGACAAGGAAACCGTCCTCAAAGATCAGGAAATAACCAAATGGCCATGATGATGAGAATGCGTCAGAACAGAGCTGCTATTAATGAAGCATTGTTACAAGAAAATGTAGGCTTAATTTTAACTTATGCACGTGGTAGCTACGGTACATTTTTTACCAGCAACGGCGCATCATATGCTTTAGATGCTAAACCTGTTTCTCCTGAGCTTGAGATCTCTGCCGAAGACTATCTACACGTTTTAAGATTATTACGTGGTGGAGAAAAAGTTGAGATTGAAGCTGATATAAAAACCTCTTTCTATAACGAAGATCCTAAAGGTTATAATGTAGTTGGCGAAATTCCAGGTACAGATCCTAAATTGAAAAGTGAGATTGTAATGATAGGTGGTCACTATGATTCATGGCATGCAGGTACTGGTGCCACCGATAATGCAGCCGGATCTACCGTAATGATTGAAGCTATGCGTATTTTAAAAGCAATTGATTTTAAACCTAAACGTACCATCAGAATTGCATTATGGAGTTCTGAAGAACAAGGTTTATTTGGTTCAAGAGGATACGTTAAACAACATTTTGCAGATCCTGCAACTATGGCGGTAAAACCTGAACATGAGAAATTAAGTGCTTACTATAACTTAGATAATGGAACGGGTACTATTAGAGGTATTTATACGCAAGGTAATACTGCCGTTAAAGATATTTTTCAGGCTTGGTTAGCCCCATTTGCTGATTTAGGTGCTAAAACTGTTACCTTAAATAATACTGGAGGTACAGACCACTTGGCTTTTGATGGCGTTGGATTACCAGGTTTCCAGTTTATCCAAGATCCAATGGATTACAATACTCGTACACACCACTCAAATCAAGATACTTATGATCGTTTAGTTGAGGATGACCTTAAAAAATCAGCAACGATTGTAGCTTCTTTTGTTTATCATACTTCAGAAAGAGCACAAAAACTACCTCGCAAAGAAATGCCTAAACCGGCACCTGCGAGACAATAATAAAATTAAAAGAGGCTGGTAAATACCAGCCTCTTTTTTTGCACAATCAGTTTTAAGATATTTATCACGTGCTAAGAGAAAAAAATCTTATAATGCATAATGTCTGTTAGGGAATTATACTTTAATTTTTGTCTAAGGTTCTTTCTATGGGTGAAAATAGTGTGATAAGATAAAAATAATTGATCGGCAATTTTACGAGAGCTATATCCTTTTAGTAAATATGAGAGCACTAATTTTTCCATTTTTGTTAGGGTGTTGAACTTGCTAGTACATCTCTTCAGTTCAATGTTTTCGTTAACAATATCTTTAAAGCGCTTAATGTAAAAGGTCAATTCTTCTATTTCAACTTCTAAAGTAATGGTAGCTTTTTGCTTATCTGCAATATAAATATTTAGCTCGGGGTCATCGTAGGTTTGATTACCTTTCATTTTATAAGCAGACCAACTCACATTTAACGGGTTGTTCTTAGGTATTTCTGTACCTTCTTCTAAAGGCTGAAAAGTATTCTTGTACATGATAAATTTAGTTAGAAATACATACAGCTTTTTAAACCGATGAGCAGTTTATAACCCTAGTACAAACCACATTTATCCGTTAAGCTTCTCAAAGTTATCACTTAACAGAATGAACACTTTTCAATAAAACACCTTAAACAAAAGGGTATTTTTACGGTATTACATACAGCAATTAAACCCTTGTACGCATTACATGCTTTAAGCATTTTTAGCAAATCTTTATATATATTTAAACCATTAAATTATTTAAGAACAATGAAGAGATTAACCGCAGACGGAATACCATTTGACGAAGCCAAAGTAATGGTAAACAATTTCCTTAGTAAACAAGAGAGAGATGTTAAGGGAAACTATGCTAACACAATAGCTGTTTGGTTTAGTTTGGAACAACTTAATGAAATGGTAGCTAGATTAAATGAAGAACGCAGAACAACAGCGGCCATAAACCCCGGTAAAGAAACAGATGGGGTACGTATTTATTTTGCCAATTATGGCAGCAATCCTCCGGTTGAATGTCCCGAATATGCCTACAGAAATACCGTAGTATTTGTATCAACCCATCAAAATATTGATATACCTGAAAAACATATCGATTATTTTTCTGAGGATAAATTATTTAACGAGGACGGTATTATAAAAATGTCTCCTCAAAACAGAGGAACTTTATGCCCTCCTAATAAGGATTGTGATTGCGATAGTGAAATTTATACAGAAGAAAACAAACCTCTTTGCCCTTTTGAATGATCTCATCAGCAAACATTCTTTTTGAATTCATATGTTTTGTGATGGCATTATGCTTTTTAAAAGGCAATGATAAATTTACGCTCTTTACAAAGTTATATCTAGGCTTGGTATGCATTACAGAAACTTCAGGTTTCTTATGGATGATGTGTACAAACAAATCCAACATTTGGATTTTTAATATTTACATTTTATTTGAGGCTCTATACATTAGTTTTGGGTTATACCATTTTATAAAACCATTCAAGAAAAATGTTAAACCGCTGTATATTGCTACTTATCTCATCTTTATAGCAGTATATCTATATGGATCATTTACCCGTGGTTTTTTTAAATTTCAAACTACTGCGATTATGGTAGCATCGGTATTGATCGTATTTCTATGTCTATATTATTATCATAATTTAATGAAAAGCGATAAAATCATCTCCATAAGAAACAACTTAGGCTTTTGGTGGGTGGCGGCAGTATTATTTTTCTATTTTGGAAGTACGGTGTATAACCTCTTTATGAACGTAATTTTTAGCAATAAACCGTTTGCATACGAGATTTTAGTCTATATTATGCTAACTTTAAACGCTATACTTTATGGCATTTGGTCTTATTCATTTATATGCAGTTCTCGCCATCAGAAATTGTTAACATCATCATATTAGCTACCTGTGTATTCTTAATTGCACCGGTTTTCCTGCTTATTTATATTAAAGAGTATTTACGCAAGAAAAGAGCTCACGAAGAAGAAAAGGTAATATTGAACCAAAAATTTGAAGCAGAGGTTTTAAAAACCCAAATCGAGGTACAAGAACAAACTATGCAAACTATAGCAGCTGATCTACATGATAATATTGGTCAGCTGCTTAGTTTAACAGCCCTCAACCTAAATTCTATCAACATTGAGCATACAGAAAAGGCAAAGCAGAAAATAGATAACTCAATAGAATTGGTTAATAACTCTATTCGAGAATTGAGAGCTCTGGCTAAATTAATGCAAGCCGAAAACATATTAATGATGGGTCTGGGAACGGCCTTACAACAGGAGTTTGACCATGTTGAGAAAACCGGGCGTTACCAATTAACCATTAATAACCAGCTTTTAGAACTCAATTTTGTTTCTCCGCAAAAAGACTTGATCCTTTTAAGATTGGTTCAAGAAATCTTTAACAATATTATCAAACACTCAAATGCAAATCATATAACTGTAGATATACAGCTAAGAGAAAAATACCTTGATATAACCATAACTGATGATGGTATAGGTTTTGACGTTAACAAAGCTGGGTATAACGGATTGGGGCTAAGTTCTGTACGTAAACGTGTAGAAATGGTTCAAGGATCCTTAAATATCAACTCTGTTATTAATAAGGGCACCTCTATTCATATAAAACTACTTTATCCTTAATTTCATGGCCGGTAAAAAAATTTCAATAGCAATTGTAGATGATCATACTTTATTTAGATCGGGCTTAGCTAGCCTACTCAGTGAATTTGATGATATTTCCATTTCTTTTGAAGCCGAAAATGGCATAGATTTTCAGGATAAAATAAAACTGCATTCTAACATACAAGTGGTATTAATGGACATTAATATGCCGTTAATGGATGGTTATGAAACAACCAAATGGATCAAAAACAATTATCCTCATATATTGGTACTGGCTTTAAGTATGTTTGATAACGAGAAAGAAATTATTGGTATGCTAAAAGCAGGTGCAGGTGGTTACTTGGTTAAGGAATCTAAACCTATTGATCTGCACTTAGCTATTGTAACCATGGTTGAAAAAGGTTTTTATGTTAATGAGCTAGTTTCGGGCAGGTTGCTTACCTCGCTTAAAAACGATAAGCTTACCCCTCATTTTACAGAAAAAGAGTCCACTTTTTTACAATATTGCAGCACAGAACTTACCTATAAGGAAATTGCCGATAAAATGGGTGTTAGTCCACGCACCGTAGATAATTACAGAGAATCTCTTTTTGCTAAACTCAATATCAAATCAAGAACCGGCCTAGTTGTATATGCAATCAAAAACAACCTGATTAATATTTAATAGAGGTTAAATTCTTGATGACGTGCAGGTATTTCTACATTTTTATAACCTACTGCCAATAATTTTTGCCTAAAAACCTGTTGTACTTCATACTCGCCATGAACCAAGAACAATGTTCTCACTTTGGATTGATCTTGGTTAGAGATAAATTTTAAGAGATCCTGGTAATCTCCGTGTGCACTCATAGATTGGATACTGGCTACTTCTGCAACTACATTAAAAAGCTCACCATATATACTCACCTCCGTTGCTCCACTTTTTAATCTTCCTCCCAAAGAATTAGGCTCGCAATAACCAACCATTAAAATGGTATTCTTATGATCACCTATATTATTCTTGATATGATGTTTTACCCTTCCGGCTTCTGCCATGCCCGAAGCAGAGATAATAATGCAAGGTTCTTCAAGATAGTTTAGGGCTTTTGAATCTTCTACATCATCTATATAAGACAAGCCCGGAAATTCAAAAGGATTATCGTCTATCTTCAAAACATCCAGTACCTCATCACTATAACCCTCTCTGTGATTTTCTACAATGGTTGTAGCCTTTGCCGATAAAGGACTATCTACAAACACCTTAACATGCGGCAATTTGCCTTCCAAGCTCAAATTATTCAACACAAATAAAATTTCTTGAGTTCTGCCTACACTAAATGCCGGTATAATGAGCTTGCCTTTTTTCTCTACACAGGTTTTTAGCACAACTTCTAATAAAGCTTTATCTGTAGGTTGCGCATCTTCATGAAGCCGATCCCCGTAAGTAGATTCCAGTAAAATATAATCAGCCTGCGCAAAAGGTTGAGGTGGGCGCAAAAGCATATCCCCGTATTGCCCCACATCTCCACTAAAAGAGATTTTGGTAATTTTATCTTCTTGCTTTATGGTTAAATGTACCGATGCACTTCCAATAATATGTCCAGCATCAACAAACTTAACGCTAACGTTAGGCAATATTTCGGTTTCTGTATCATAGGGCACTTTTTCAAAAAAGCTCATGGCATACAGTACATCTTGCTCATCATATAAAGGTTTCTCTAAAAGCAAACCTCTTTTAAGCAATTTTTTGTTCTTATATTTCAAATCACCAGCTTGGATCTTAGCAGAGTCAAGCAGTAATATTTTACTCAGCTCACTAGTAGCGGGCGTACAAAAAATCTTCCCTCTAAAACCTTGAGCTACCAAACGGGGTATTAAACCACAATGATCAATATGCGCATGCGATAGCACCAGTACATTAACTTCTGCCGGATTAAAGCCAAAGTTTTCATTCAGTTCTTCTGTTTCGTGCCCCATGCCTTGGAACATTCCACAATCTAATAATATTTTTTGCCCATTATCTAATGTTACCAAATGTTTAGAGCCTGTAACATTTTGAGCAGCTCCATGAAAAGCTATTTTCATCTTCCT
>DDEP01000187.1 GCA_002336465.1 Pedobacter sp. UBA1951 | reverse complement strand
TCTGGAAATAATATTTTAAAGCCTCAGCCAGCGCTTTTAAAGAGTTGTGCTCTGAAATAGGCATGATTTCATTCCTCTTTTTATCGTTGGCGGCATGTAATGAAAGTGCAAGATTAAATTTTACGCCATCATCGCCCAATTTCTTTATCATTTTAGCAATACCTGCTGTAGATACGGTAATGCGTTTGTACGACATATTTAATCCGTCTGGAGCGGTAATGCGTTCTATGGACTTTAAAACATTTGCATAATTAAGCAAAGGTTCGCCCATGCCCATATACACAATGTTGGTAAGCGGCACATTATAATTCTGTTTGGCTTGCTGATCTATCAGTACAACCTGATCATAGATCTCATCAGCATTTAAATTGCGCTTGCGATCCATATAGCCTGTTGCACAGAATTTACAGGTTAAGCTACAGCCTACTTGTGAGCTTACACAGGCCGTCATGCGGTCTTCGGTTGGAATTAAAACACCTTCAACAATATTGTTATCATATAACCTGAAAGCATTTTTAATGGTGCGGTCATTACTGAATTGCGCATTGCTGATTTCAACCGTATTGATTACATAATGCTCATCGAGCTTCTTGCGCAACTCTTTAGACAGGTTGCTCATTTCATCAAAACTACGTGCAGATTTCTCCCACAGCCATTGGTAAACTTGTTTAGCCCGATAAGCGGGTTCTTTCATGTCTAAAAAATGTTGCTGTAAGCCTGTTAAGTCAAGCGAACGAATATCTGTCTTTGTGTTTTTTTGCATTATGCTGCAAAATTACTCAAAACAATGATCAAATTATAAAGCTAAGTTTCTTTAAGATTAACTATCAGTAAGTTAAAGGTTGTTTTTAACGTCGTTTTACACGTCTCTGACGATTATCTTGAGGTTTAGCACCTTTAACTGCTTTTTTGCCAGTAGATTTTGGCTTGCCAGAACGAGTTGCTGTTTTTTTATTTTCTGCTGGATAAGCTTTTTTTGTTTTTCCGGTAAAATTATTTTTGGGTTTGTTATCTTTTATTTGAGGTTTGCTGGTTTTTCTAGGCTCTTTTTCAGAACTGGACTTTGCAACCAATCGATAAATTTCGTTTTGCTCATCTAAATCGAGTTCTCTCCAGTCGCCAACTGCCAAACCTTTTACGCTAATGTTCATAATGCGTACTCGCTCAAGCTTTACCACCTCATAACCAAAATATTCGGCCATACGTCGTATTTGCCTGTTTAAGCCTTGTACTAAAATAATCCTGAAAACGTGGGCTGTTTCTTTTTTAATCTTGCATTTCTTGGTTACCACTCCTAAGATTGGTACGCCTTTGCTCATGCCTTCTATAAAGTGGTCGGTAATGGGTTTATCTACTGTAACAATATATTCTTTTTCATGGTTATTGCCAGCCCTTAATATCTTGTTAACCAAATCGCCGTTGTTGGTCAAGAAAATCAATCCCTGTGAGTCTTTATCCAATCGTCCTATAGGGAAAATACGCTCGCTGTAATTTACATGATCAATGATATTGTCTTTAACATTGCTCTCGGTTGTACAGGTTACACCTATCGGTTTGTTATAAGCTAGAATAATGCTTTTTTCAGCTTCTCGGGGTTCTATGTTCTGCCCGTTAACCCTTACCAGATCACCCGGCATTACAATATCGCCTATCCTCGCTTTTTTGCCATTAATGAACACCTGACCCTGCTCAATAAAATTATCGGCAGCTCTTCTTGAACATAAACCACTTTCACTGATATACTTATTTAAACGGGTTCCGAAATCTGGCATTCTTATTATAGCTTATGCTGCAAAGTAACCAAAACTATTTAGATAAAAGGCAATAAATTAAAAAGAGGCANNTTTTAGGTGATTTTAGAAGTCCGTTTCATCGGCACTTGGACCATAAGAGCTCGGAACAGGAATATTCAATAGCCTGAAATAAACGCCTAACTGCGCTCGGTGGTGAGCAGTTTGGGCAAAAGAGTGTCTTATGGTTTCGTAGCTACTGAGATCGGCATGTATTTTATCTCCACTTCTTAATACCCAACGTTTATTCATGTCTTCTAGCGTAGCTTTTTCAAGGCTTTCCTGTCCTTCTTTCAAGCTATTTTCAAAAAGGTTTAGTAAATCTTGCGAGCTTGTAATTGTTGGCGGTTGGTACTCCATGGTTGCAAAATCTAAACCTTCGGTTTCCAGTCCTAATTTAACCCAGGTAGGTAGTTCAGCAATATGAATTGCAAGATCACCCATTTTCATGCTTTTCTCGTGAGGTGCCCAATCTAATTTGTCTACAGGCACCAAAGCCAAAAATTTTCGTGTAGTGCCTGCTTCGGCGTTTAATTCTTTTGATAGTTCTTTAATCAGTTCCATATTCTTTATTTTTTAACAAAGTAAAGTATGGCTACTGACAACCCTATGGCAGTGTAAATTGCCGCCATCATTTTTTTGAAAAATTAATAGTTTACAGGAAGTAGCTTCATATAATCGCTAATAGGAATATGATCATATTTAGCAAAAGGTTTATTTAAGTCGTGAACGTTAATGATATTAGCAACCTTAAAATCGCGATAATCGTTCCTTAGATTGCACCAAGCAATAAGGTGCCAACTAAAAGCATAAAATATTAGACCTATAGGTTCTATCTCACGTTTACTTTCAATGCCGTCATTATTTTTATATTGCAAGAAAAGACAGTGTTTTGCTGCTATAGCATTTTGTAAAAGGCTTAAATATTCAAAGTCGTTTTTTAAACGCTCAGGTAATTGCAGCTTGATGTTTTCATTCAAGGCCTCTAATTTCTCTTTCTGCACACTTCTCAATACCGTTTTTACTTTATCTAAAGCATTATTGTAATGACGTTTAATAGATTTATCGGCAAAGCCCTCTAAAAAACGTTCCATCATTAACAAAGCGTTGGCTTCTTCGGCGTTAAAAGCAATAGGTGGTAAAAAATAGCCCGAAACAACCTGATATCCTTTGTTGGGTTCAAAATGAAGTGGGATACCCTGTTCTGTAAGTGCTCTTATATCGCGGTAAACAGTTCTGATACTGATGTTAAACTGCTCGGCAATTTTCTCTGCCGTAATGAACTTTCTTGATTGTAAAAGTACCAGAATTCCGAAAAGCCTATCGATCCTATTCATTATTCAAATATAAAAGGATGGTTGCGTATCTCAATAAAGGGAGTGTGATTAATTTATCACCAAGCTTGGTGTGTAACTTTCTGCTAACGTTAAGCTATTTCGGTTCAAATTTTGCGGGTTCTGTCCTTAAAAGTTAAAAGAGGTTATAAGGTAAATGGCAAATCCAAACAGGTTTTTTTTCAGGGCAACAAAAGGTAAAGTTATTTTAGGCTTTCTGTTTGGGTTGGTTGCTTTATTTCTGGCTTGGGGAGTGAGCAGGTTTGTATTCAGGGAAATTTTAGGTACAGTAGAAAAGGTTTCATCGCCTAATGTAAAGCTAAAGATGGTAAACTCTCTGTCGCACAAAATTTACCGCTTAGATCAATTACAGACAGATCATAAACCTCATAGTTCAAATTTTGTTACAGAAACCAAAGCGGTAAGAAAAACATTAGATACCTTATCCATTCTTTATAAAGACGATGCAAAACAGCTCAAACGCATCAATTCTCTTAAACATCTGCTGACCGATAGAAACAAACAATTCTTATCTTACTTAGAAGTAAAAGAAACATTGGTTAACACCAAATCATTTTCTGATGAAGTTCAAAAACTATCGGAAATGCTTGCACAGCAGGGCAAACAGATAGATAGTGCAACCTACACTACAGAAAAATCAACTTCTACCACTACGGTTGCACCTGCCCAACCCGAAGAAGAAAAATCAAAAGGATTTTTAAGCAGATTGTTCGGTAAAAAGAAAGCAGAAGTTTACCAGATCATAAAAGAAGAGCTTACGGTAAAGAAAGATACCTTAAATCCTAAAATACAAGACAGCTTGGTGCAAAATATCGAAACCGCTTTGAGGAATATTGAATTAGAGCAAAAAGAAAAAAGCACGCTATTTGTAAAAAAGGAAACGGAATTAGCTTCTTCCAGCCATGCGCTTACCAAGCAAATGTTAAATGTATTGAAAGAGGTAGAAGCCGAAGCTTTGGCTCAGGTTGACCAAAAAGGATTAGATGCCAGAAATACAGTAAATCAGGGCATTCACGAAATTAAACTGATCATGATTTCTTTTTTGTGCATAACCCTGATTTTGGGCTATCTCATATTTGCAGATATAGGCAAAAGCAACAAATACAGAATAGCGTTAGAAAAGGCAAAAGATGAGGCTGAATATCATGGAAAAGCGAAGCAACGTTTCCTGTCAAATATGAGCCATGAAATTAGGACACCTTTGCAATCTATATTAGGTTATTCTGAATATATACTTAGGCAAAATACACCTAATCCAAAGCATGTGGCTGCCATACATCAGTCTTCAGTACATTTATTGCAGATTGTAAATGAAATTCTTGATTATAACCGGATCATATCTGGAGAGTTCTCTTTTGTAAAAGAAACCTTTGAGATGAACGCGGTAATTAAAGAAGTGATAGAAGCCATGCAGCCACTGGCACAGCAAAAAAATCTTTTACTGGATTATGAGATAGAAGAAAATAAAATACTTTGGCTAAAAGGAGATGTATTTAGATTAAAGCAGGTATTGTACAATCTGATAGGAAACGCCATAAAATTTACACTTGAGGGCAAAGTGGTTCTAAGTTTAGAGAGTAAGTGGCAAGAAGATATGTTGCATTGTTATTTCAGGGTAGAAGATACGGGTATTGGTTTTTCAAAAGAAGATGCCGAGCGTATTTTTAACGAATTTGAACAACTTGAAATACCTCAGAAAAGAACTTTAAATCAACATGGGGCCGGTTTAGGTCTCAATATCGTAAAAACATTGATTGACGCTCAGGGTGGTAGGATCAGTGTGAAGAGCGAGCCGGGCAATGGAACGGTGATTTCTTTCTACTTGAAATTTGAAAAAGGAGAAACTGAACAGAAAAACGCAGGTTCTCGTCAGATTGCGGATCAGCACTTTAATAGTTCAACAACGGTTTGGGTTATTGATGATGATCAATTGATCTTAGATTTATGTGGGCTAGTTTTTTCATTGAATAGCATCGATCATAGATTGTTTAACAACGCAAACGATATTTTAAATGCAGATGTCCCTAATAATTTAAGTCATGTTCTAATAGACATCCGCCTAAAAGAAACAAGCGGAACAGATTTGATAATGCATTTAAAGGAAAGGCTGCCTGTAAATGTGGTGTACTATGCAATTACCGCTCAAGTGCTACCCGATGAACAGCAACATATCCTTAAAAAAGGCTTTAAGGGAATTTTAATCAAACCTTTTAAAACAGAAGACCTGCTTAATTTATTAAAGGGAACGGCAGGAGAAAACCAGACAGAAGAGTTTGATATAGAAAGCCTACTAAAAATGGCTATGGGTGATAAGAAGGTAGTAACGGGCATTTTAAAAACTTTTGTAAGAGACTGCGAAGAGGATTCTGAGCTATTGAAGAGCAGTTTAAAAGAACATGATTTTAAAGAAAGCAGATTGATTGTTCATCGTTTGGCTGGAAGAATTAGCCAAGTTGGTGCGAGTGAGTTAGGGCAGGCTTTCAGGAGTTTTGAAATAGAGATTGAACAAAAAGAGCGCATTGACGTAGCTGAATACCATAAGGGCATTCAGTTATTAGAAAGATTAAACTTGCTTATACATGAAATCATTAACCAACGGTATATGAAGGTTGAGAAGCAATGAAAAGCATATGAATTAAATTTATCCATATGCTTTCTACATTTGAATAAGGTAGCTATTTAAGGAAATCTTTGTCCATAAAAGCGGGGTCAGGATATTTATAAAACCCTTCTCCCGTAGCTACACCTAATTTGCCTTTATCTATAAACTCTTCTTTGAGCTTATTTGCAATTTTGACTTTTACGGGGTCATGTGTGGCATCTGCGGTCATTTTATTGATGTTGTAAGCTGTGGTTACTCCAACCACATCCAATATGCCAAAAGGCCCTAGAGGAGCACCTGTAGCTACCATCCAGGTTTTGTCTATGGTCTCAACATCGGCAACTTCATTGATGTACAAATCTAAAGCGGCACTTAAAAGCGGCACCAATAAAGAATTTACAATATAGCCGGGCTGCTCTTTGTGCAGAGGCAATGCTACCATCCCTATGGCTTTTGCAAATTGAACCAGCTCATTAAAAACCTGAGGGTCTGTTTTGGGTTGCCCCATGATTTCGGCCGTGTTATGCTTCCATATCTCATTGGCAAAATGCAAAGCTAAAAATTGAGAGGGCCTTCCCGTAGCATCAGCAAATTGACTAGGTAATAAAGTAGAAGAATTGGTAGCAAATATGGTTTTTGCTGGGGCTACTTTAGCCAGTTTTTGATAAAAATCAATTTTAATAGCTGGATTTTCAGGTACTGCTTCAATAAGCAGGTCGGCATCTTTTACGGCATCGGCAAGATCCGAAGTGTAACTAAGATTATTGCGTGTGTTTTCTAGCTGTTGTGGGGTAGCTTTTAGATCAGCCTTAAAGGCTTCGCTTAAAGTTTCGAATTTGGATTTGGCCTTTTCTAAAACCTCATCATTGATGTCATAAACAATTACATTAAATCCATGAAAAGCCGTTTGAAAAGCAATCTGATAGCCTAAAACGCCACTTCCGGCGACGGTTATGTTTTTAAAAGTCATATTTCTTCTATTTTAAATTAAAATCAGATATCTGTATACATAAAACAGATCAGAAGCGGATCTTGTTTAATTCCTCGATGCAAAAAATATTTATTCTATTCCATAACGTTCCATTTTGCTGTAAAGCGTTTTCCGGTCTATATTTAAAAGCTTTGCGGCTTTAGATTTATTGTATTTTACCTTGATCAGTGTTTCTGTGATCAGTGCTTTTTCATTGCTCTCATTCAATGCTTTTAAATCAGAAGGATTGCTGATGTGATTTTTGGCAGAAGCAACGGCTATTTTCATTTCATCTGGCAAACTGTCTGCGGTTGCTAAAATACCCGGGGTAAGCAACACCATACGCTTGATTACATTTTTCAATTCGCGCAGATTGCCAGGCCAATCATATTGTAGTAAAAGCGAGCGGGTTTCTCCATCCATTTCTTTTACATTTCTATTGAGCTCTTTGTTAGAAAGCCGGATAAAATGGTTGATAAAGATTTCTAGATCTGCGCCCCTATCGCGTAAAGCGGGTAATTGTATTTTAAACTCATTTAAACGATGATAAAGGTCCTCCCTGAACTCCCCATTTTTGATGCTATTCATCAGGTCGTCATTGGTTGCTGCTACAATTCGTACATCAACTTTAATTTGCTTGTTGCTACCCACCGGTTGAATTACACGTTCCTGTAGTGCACGTAGAAGTTTTACTTGAACCTCATAACTTAGATTACCGATCTCATCTAAAAAAATGGTACCACCGTTTGCTTCTTCAAAGCATCCTTTTTTGTCGTTAACAGCTCCTGTAAAAGCGCCCTTTACATGCCCGAAAAGTTCACTTGCAGCCAGTTCTTTAGATAAAGCGCCGCAATCTAAGGCAATAAATTTTTTATCGCTTCTTTTGCTCTGCTGATGTATATTTCTTGCTGCAAACTCTTTTCCTGTTCCGCTTTCTCCCTGTATCAATACCGACATATCAGTGCCGGCAACTAAATCTATGTATTGGTAAAGACGTTGAGCGACATCGCTTTCTCCTTTGATAAGATCGCTTATATTGTTTTCTATATCTTCTTCATAAGCTCTGGCTTTCAGCACCTGGTTGATCACCATAAGCAGCTCATCCGGATTAATAGGTTTTGTAATATAATCTGCGGCACCTAAGTGAATTGATTTTACGGCAGTACGTACATCATTAAAACTGGTCATGATAATGGCAGGAGCAGTTAGGCTAAATTCTTTTCTGAAATTTAAGATATCTGTTCCATTACCATCAGGTAACCTGTAATCAATTAAAAGCAGTTCAAACTGATCTATCCTCAGTATCTCGATTGCTTTTTTAATGCTGTTAGCCCATTTTACAATATAGCCGTTCTTGGTTAGAAAAGCTTCGATGATTTGGGCAAACGTGCTGTCGTCTTCAATGATTAAAACTGTAGGCATATACAAAAATAACAAAAGCCGGATAAAATCCGGCCTCTGTAATTATTGCGATATCTGAAATTATGACTATTCGATAGGTTTACCATCGGCAGTGAAATTCAAAGATTTAGTTTCTTCTTCTTTCTTAACATCTACTTGAAAGTATTGTTTATCGCCATTTTTTACTGCAAAGGCAGCAGTTGGCATCCAATCTTTATAAGGATCAGATTGTAAAGTGGTTTTAATGGCATCAGGTAATTCTTCTAATTTAATAGGTGTTTTGATTACACTGTCTTGAACAGTAGTAACTTTTGTTAACTTAATTTCTGACGCTTGTGATTGGGTTGAAATAAAACCGGCTGCTGCTACTAATACTACTACAAATAACTTTTTCATAATTATTAATTTTAAGGTTATACAACTTGAAACATTTGATAAGCAGTATAACATAAGCGTACCAGAATATATATTATTTTTTAAGTGATTGATTTTTAGATAATTGTATTTTATTTGAAAAGATGTATGTGTAGAGTTTCTCTACACTTTGTTGATATTTTCTGCAGTACTAAACTGCTTTCTTTTAAAAGAAATCTCGTTTATTTGTAAAGTGGTCAATTACGTTTCAGCAAATTACATTTATCCGGTTATGGCCCCGCCTATAAAGGATGGAGTTATAAGATTTGAGCCCGATGGTACAATAACAGGGGTTTATACGCAAAAAGAGGCTATTGAATTAAACATTACGGATATAAAACATTATGATGGCATACTGGTTCCCGGTTTTGTTAACACGCATTGTCATTTAGAGCTCTCTCATTTATTTAAAAAGATACCTGAAAAAACAGGGTTGCCCGCTTTTGTAAGAGAAATTGTTGCACAGCGCGAACAGCCTGAAGAAATTGTATTATCTGCCATGAAAGAAGCAGATGAGCAGATGTTTGAGAATGGTATTGTTGCTGTAGGCGATATCTCGAATGTTTTGGCTTCTAAAACGGTTAAAGAGAACAGCGCTATTTATTACCATACTTTTGTTGAGGTATTTGGTTTTGACAGGCCTTCGAAACCTATCATAGATAATGCGTTAAACATCTGTAAAAGCTTTGAACCTTTAGCGGCTTCAATTGTTCCGCACGCACCTTATTCTGTTTCAGAAGAACTGTTTGCAGCCATCAAAAATGTAACAGGTTTTAAAAATATATTGAGCATACATAACCAAGAAACGGCTGCAGAAAACGAGTTTTTTGAGCTAGGGACAGGGCAATTTGCGCAAATGTATGAACGATTAGGTGTGCAAAAATCGGCCTGTCACGGTAATGGAGAAAACTCAATAAGGTACCATTTGCCTCAATTGCCACAAAATAATCTTCTTTTAGTGCACAATACATTTAGCTCAAAACAAGATGTAGATTTTGCCCGCCAACAACATGGCTTTTTGTTTTGGTGCATATGCGCACATGCCAATCTTTATATCGAAAATAATTTACCTGATATAGAAATGCTGCTGAATGAAGATATTAAAATTACTTTGGGTACAGATAGTCTGGCTAGTAACCATCAGTTAAGTATCTTGGCAGAAATGCAGGTTATACAAGAACATAAAAATATTTCGTTTGATCATTTAATTACATGGGCTACATTAAATGGGGCCAAATTTTTAAATATAGATCAACGGTACGGAACCTTGCAGGTTGGTAAGCGACCGGGTATAAACCTGCTCAATATTGGCCCAGATTTAAAAATCAATAACCACACAAAGGTTACGCGTTTAGTTTAGATTTCTATGAATAACAGAATAACATCTCTTTTTGGTATAAAATATCCTATTATACAGGCAGGTATGATTTGGTGCAGCGGGTGGCGTTTAGCTGCTGCGGTTTCAAATGCAGGCGGTTTGGGTATTATAGGTGCAGGTTCTATGTACCCTGAGGTTTTAAAAGAACATATTCGCAAGTGTAGGGCAGCTACAACTCAACCTTTTGCCGTAAACGTTCCTTTGCTTTACCCTAACATCGAAGAGATCATGCAGATTTTGGTTGAAGAACAGGTAAAAATTGTATTTACATCGGCAGGTAACCCTGCTACATGGACAGGCTTTCTAAAAGAAAAAGGAATCACCGTAGTGCACGTAATTGCCAATAAGAAATTTGCCATAAAAGCACAAAATGCCGGAGTTGACGCCATTGTAGCCGAAGGTTTTGAAGCCGGTGGGCACAATGGAAGAGAAGAAACAACAACATTGTGCTTGATCCCGATGATAGCCGATGCTGTAAATATTCCTGTAATTGCTGCTGGAGGGATTGCAGGAGGCAAAGCAATGTTAGCCGCTTTTGCCTTAGGTGCAGATGCTGTTCAGGTTGGTTCGGCATTTGCAGTTGCTGAAGAATCATCTGCGCATCTCAATTTTAAAGAAAAAGTTATCCATGCTGTAGAAGGAGATACCAAACTGAGAATGAAAAAACTGGTTCCTGTACGCTTGTTGCAAAATGATTTTGCCGAAACCATTGCTCAGGCCGAGGCTGAAGGGGCAAGTGCAGATGAATTAGGCAAGCTTTTAGGCAGGGCAAGAGCAAAAAAAGGTATGTTTGAAGGAGATATGGATGAAGGCGAACTGGAAATTGGGCAGGTATCGGCCATGCTTCATGAAATAAAACCTGCGGCAGTAATACTTGAACATATCTGGCAGGAGTTTATAGATGAAAAGAAAAGAATAGCAGCGTTAGAGATTTGACGAGTTCTACACGCTTTTGTTAGTTTTGTAAAATATAAACCTTATCCCTTAAGCGGTAAAGGTTAAAAAATGATAGAAGAATGCAGCATATTAATATAAAGGTTACAGGTAAGGTTCAAGGCGTTTTTTTTAGAGCAAGTACCAAAGCTGTGGCCGATCAGATGGGGGTTAAGGGAAAGGTCAAAAATGAAAAAGACGGTTCGGTATTGATTGAAGCAGAAGCAGATTCTCAAACTTTAGAAATGTTCATAGAATGGTGTAATGAAGGACCAGAAAAAGCAAATGTAGAAAAGGTAGAAATAAGCGAGGGCGAATTGCAGCATTATACCAATTTTGTGGTAATTAAAAAGAACCTGTTGTGGTAACGTGCTCAACTAGATTTAAAAACTCAAATCAGAAATAAAATTGTCGGTATATAAGAAATTTTTAGGGCAAACAGCCATATACGGTGTAAGCACGGTTTTATCTAGGCTGTTCAATTTTATCTTAACACCAATTTATACAAATGTTTACCCCAAAGGGGTATATGGCATTTTTACAAATATGTATGCTAATGCCTCTATTATCAATGCTATACTGGCATTTGGTATGGAGAGCACTTATTTTAGGTACCTGAATAAATTTGAAGATAAAAAAGAGCAGGTTTACAATAATTCGTTCCTGTGCATTGCATTTATATCAATTTTATTCTTGGTTAGTGGTTTGGTGTTCATCAATCCCATCGCCTCATACTTAGCCAGTGATGCGGCAGATATTGCTTCTTACAAACTTTATACACAGTATTTTTTGTGGATTTTGTTCATAGATGCCATATGTGTTATTCCCTTTGCCAAATTACGTGCTGATGGGAAGGCGACTAAATACAGCATTGTAAAGTTCTTGAATATTGGCACTTTTGTAGGTTTTAACCTCATCTTTCTGTTTGTTATTCCTGCTTTGATGAAAGGTAACGGTGGGTTAGCCCAATGGCTAGCCTCATGGTATCATAATCAATGGATAGGTTACGTGTTCATTGCCAATTTAATAGCCAGTATAGTAACATTTATCGCATTGCTGCCTGAGTTTGCCAAAATCAGGATTAGTTTTGATAAGGCATTGTTCAAAAGCATGTTTACGTACAGTTGGCCAATATTGGTAGCTAACCTGTCGTTCATTATCAATGAAAACTTAGATAAGATTGTTTTAAATAAGCTACTGCCTCCGGCTATTGCCGATGGAGAAGTAGGGATTTATGGGGCTGTATGTAAGATTGCGATTTTCTTAAGCATTTTTATTACCGCTTTTAGGCTAGGAGCAGAACCATTTTTTTATAGTCACGCCAAACACAAGAACGCTAAAAATACGTACGCAATTATTCTACAGTATTTTGCTATTGCATTAGCGATTATATTCTTAGGATTGGTAGCCAATATCGAAATCCTTAAGTACTTTATACGGAATGAGCAGTATTGGGTAGGATTGCCTGCAGTGCCATATTTGTTATTGGGCTATGTATGTTTAGGGATTTACATGAACCTTTCTATCTGGTACCGATTGTCTGATCAAACCAGATTTGGACTGTATATTTCTATGATAGGAGCTATCATAACCATTGTTTTCAACTTTGTTTTGATACCTAAATATAGTTATATGGGCTCTGCGTGGGTAAGTATGATCGCTTATTTTGTAATGATGGTCATCTCTTACATCTTAGGGCAGAAATATTATCCTATCCCGTACAATTTAAAGAAAATAAGTGCGTATTTAATTGTGGCCACCATTTTATCGTTTTGTTCGTTTTTTGTGTTTAAACGTAACATTTATATAGGTAATGGCTTATTAATCGCTTTTATAGGCGTGATTGTTTATCTTGAAAAAGATGATTTAATTAGGTTTTTAAGCAAAAAATAATCTCAAGTGAAAGTTAATATCATTAACACATCCAACCATCCTCTTCCTGCATATGAAACTGATCATGCAGCGGGCTTGGATTTAAGGGCATTTATTTCTGAACAGATTACGATTAAACCTTTGCAACGGTTTTTAATTCCAACAGGTATTTACATAGAGTTACCCGTGGGCTGCGAGGCACAGGTAAGACCACGTAGCGGGCTGGCTTATAAACACGGTATAACTGTATTGAACTCGCCAGGTACAATAGATGCCGATTACAGGGGAGAGGTAAAAGTTTTATTGGTTAACTTATCAGATACTGATTTTGTGATCAATAATGGAGAACGCATTGCACAAATGGTTGTAGCAAAACATGAAACCATCAGTTGGAACGAGGTAGAAGTATTAACAGATACCAAAAGGGGGCAGGGTGGTTATGGACATACAGGTAAATAATTAAAAAAGAATATTGTTTCAGCTAATCAGTTGAACTTTAATAGAGATAATGCAGATAAAAAAGGTTTTTCTAGGTGTTCTATGTTGTTTTATGAGTGTTGCTTTTAATACCTATGCTCAAAAAGAGGTGGCTTTAAAGGATACAAACGCCGTAAAAGAACTTTTTTTCGCCGGATTAAGAGATAAAATGACAGAGAACTATCCCAAAGCTGCAAATAGTTTCTCTAAAATTGTAGATATAGACCCTCAGAATGATGCTGCACTGTTTGAATTGGCAAATCTCTATTTTAAACAAAACAAATTCATGGAAGCTGAGCTTGCGATAAAAAAAGCAATCGTCATTAAGCCCGCTAATATTTGGTATATTAAACTACAAGCCGATGTTTATAGACGTTTGGGAAATCCTGAAGCCTTAATTCGTGTTTTAGATCAACTGATAGCACTTGACGAAAATGACAAGTTCTATTATTTTGATAAGGCCAATGCCCTGTATTTCTCGGGCAAAAAAGCAGAAGCAGAAAAACTTTATCAAGATATAGAGCAAAAATTTGGCTCGTCTAAAGAGCTTGACATGGCTCGTCAGCGTTTTGCTTTTCAAAACAAGAATACTGCAAAACAAAAACCCGATGAAACTGCCAGTACAGGTAATTATCTTTTAATAGGTGCGCAATTGTTAGAAAACAATAAACCGACCGAAGCACTTGCTGTATTGCAGAAAGCCAAACAAGCAGAACCACAAAACTTTGAGATAGATCTTGCAATGGCAGATGTTTATCAAGAATTGAAACAAAATGATGCCGCTATTGCTGCCCTGCAAAACGCATTTAACAATCCTGAAATGCCACTCAATGCAAGGCTAAGTGTTTTAGGTAAGGTTTTGGCAAAACCAAACAGTTTAATGAAATCTAAGAATATAATGGATCTTGCATTAAATACATTAAAAGAATACCCTGGTAATACTAAGGCTATGCTAATGTATGGTGATCTATTGTATCAAACGGGTAACTTGGCTGCTTCTAAAGAACAATACGCAAAGGCAGTAAAAATAGAGCCTCAATTGTACATTGCATGGGAAAAGTTATTGGCCGTACAAACCTTGTTGGGCAATTACGAAGAAGCGATAAAAGTTGGCGATGAAGCCTTGACGTATTATCCCAACCAAGCTATTCTTTACTATTATAAAGCCTTTGCATTGCATCGTAACGGGCAGAATGCAGAAGCCGCTTTTGATATTAAAAACGCCTTGCAGCTAGATGCAGAAGATAAGAACCTCAATGCAATGATCTTGGCTTTACAGGCAGAGGTTTTTATAGACCAAGGCAAACTTAAAGAAGCTGATGAAGCTTTTGAAAAGGCCATTGCCATTGCTCCCAATAATTACTTAACCATGAGTAATTATGCTTACTATATGGCACTTAGAAACCATAATTTAGACAAAGCAGAAAACTTGGCTCTAAAGGCCGCGTCAGCACATCCTGCCAATGCATCTGTTTTAGATACCTATGCTTTCGTATTACTGAAACAAAACAAACTAGATGCAGCTCTTGAAAATATAAGAAAGGCTTTGCAATCAGATCCTTCAAATGGTGTTTATATAGAGCACCATGGAGATATACTTTACTTAAAGGGAGAGAAAGAAAAAGCATTAGAACAATGGATAAAAGCTGGTTCTAATGGAAATGCCTCTGAAAAATTAAAAAGAAAGATAAATGAAAAGAAATATATTAAATAGTTTTTTAATTGCTGCTGTTTTATTTACGCTGGCAAGTTGTAAGGCTAAGAAGATTATTGTTGCCACGCCTCCGGTAGCGCAACAGGAGCTACCTGAAACCAATAAAAAGCTAGAGAATATACAGGCTTTGCAGGCAAAAGACCTGTCTTTTAATACACTGGCCTTAAAGGGTAAGGCAGATTTGGATATAGATGGCGATATCAACAGTGTTACCATGAATATCAGGATAAGGAAAGATCAAACCATATGGGCAAATATTACTGCATTAGGCGGAGCTTTAGAAGTAGCAAGAGCACTTGTTACACCTGATAGCATTAAGCTGATCAACCGTATGCAAAAAACATACACTAAAAAACCTTTCAGCTATATTAATGAGTTTACCAACCATCAGATAGACTTTAGCTTGCTCCAGTCTGTCTTTTCTGGCAATACCATTAAGGCTTTTATGAATGAAAGCTCTGATTTGAAATTTGAGAACGGCGTTTGGAATTTGAGCGGTAAAACAGAAGATTTGGTTTATGCCATACTTTTTAATACACTTTTAAAACCGGCAGAAACCAATTTGAATGATGCCGAAGCAGGACAGGCACTTAAAGTATCTTACGAAAAATATACACCTTTAAATGGAGGACTGTTCCCTTCTAAATTGAATTTACAATCTATGGCAGGAGCTAAGAAAATAGCATTAAACCTTGAATTTACTAAGATAGAAGGCAATACAAATGTTGATTTTCCGTTTACAGTTCCTAAGTCTTATCAGCTAATCAAATAATTTTTTTATAATTTTGGATAATGAAGCTAAAAAGTATCCTGATTCTCATTTCGTTAATTTTAGGTTTTACAGGTGTAAAAGCACAATCGAGTAAAGAGCTAACGCGTAAAAAAGAAGCGCTGCAAAGAGAGATTGAACTGGCCCAAAGAAACCTTAACAAAACCACATCTGGTAAAAAACTTACGATATCACAGATCAATGCACTGAAAGCACAGATCAGGCTACGTCAGGAGAAAATAGCTACTATCAACTCTGAAATCAAAAATATAGACAGCAAGATAAACGAGAATACCGGTAAGGTAAGAGATCTGCAAATGCGTTTGTCTGATTTGAAAAAAGAATATGCGGGCATGATACGTTTTGCGCAACGCAATAAAAATGCCTACGATAAAATGATGTTTGTGTTTGCTGCAAAAGATTTTAATCAGGCTTATAAACGCATTAAATATCTACAGCAGTTTGGGCAGTATAGAAAAAAGCAAGCAGCCTATATACAAGGAACTCAAAAAGCCCTGAGCAACCAGATCGTTGTTTTAGACAAAGACCTGAAAAACAAATCGAGTTTGCTTAAAGAGCAAGAAACAGAAAAAGGCAAGCTCGATAAAAATAAGAAGGAGCAATCTGTAGTGTTAAACCAGCTAACCAAGCAAGAAAAACAGTACAAGCAAGATATCACTAAAAGAAAACAGCAACAAGATGCCATTAGCAGGCAGATTAAAATAGCGATAGATCGTGAAATTGCTGCAGCACGTAAAAAAGCCGAAGAAGAAGAGCGTATAGCGGCGGCTAAAGCAAAAGCAGAGAACAAACCAGCTCCTGCTACAACAACTGGCAAAGCAAAAACCAGTAGCGATGTGCTGAGAGCTACACCAGAGGCAGCTAGGCTTTCTGAAGCATTTGAAGCTAATAAAGGCAGTTTACCTGCCCCAGTAGCCAACGGATATATTACGGCTCATTTTGGTGCTTATAAAGTAGATCAGGCATCGGGTAACAATGAAGGCATAACCTATCAAACCAGTGAAGATGCAACTGCGAGGGCTGTATTTAAGGGAAAAGTATCAACAGTTACCCAACTGCAAGGAAGGTATATTGTTATTATTAAGCATGGCGAGTATTTTACGGTATATTACAACCTTAAAAGTGTAAGTGTGGGTGTCGGAACAGAAGTTGCTACAAAACAAACCATAGGTGTTGTAGCAATCAATGAAGGTGTACCAGAGTTGGGATTTCGGATAACACGTGCAGGGGTATCGCAAAATCCTGAAAGTTGGTTAGCACGCTAAAAAGCTGTTATTTTAATTATATTTGTATAAAATTGGCTTAAAGATGTATTCAGCAACGTTATTAGAGTTCTTAAACATAGGCGGAAGTGAGATGATGCTTATTGTTTTGGCTATACTTTTGTTATTTGGAGGTAAAAAATTGCCTGAACTGGCAAGAGGGTTAGGTAAAGGTATAAGAGAATTCAAAGATGCTTCGGAAGGAGTGAAGAGAGAAATCCACCGCAATATCAATTCATTTGATGCAGATGTTGACAACAAATCTGCTGCGGCCGGTCATACTTACCGTGAGCCTGAAACGGATCAGGGATATTCAATCCATGATCAAGAAACTCCGTTAGCAGGTACTTCTTCTGCGGCAGAGGCAAACGAAAAACAAACAGAAGATAAGGAACCTACCAGTTCATATTAAACAGGTTTAAAAATATTAAAATTAAAACATCATGTTACAACCAACGATTTTAGGAGCATTAGGGTCATCAGAGATCATTTTAATTGTAATCGCACTTTTATTGCTCTTTGGAGGAAAGAAAATTCCAGAGTTAATGCGTGGTTTAGGTAGAGGCGTAAAAGAGTTCAAAGACGGTAAAGACGGCGTAGACTCTGATAAATCTACACAAAACAACGGTTAATTACCTTTAAAATACTTTTTGTCTGTTTTGAAAAAGTACAGCTCTTTAAATGAGATAAAATCCCTTTTAGAAAGTAAAGCGCTTACTCTTCAAGACTTGCTAGCTTATTATTTTAAGCAGATAGAACAGCATCAACACCTCAATGCATTCAATGAGGTGTTTTTTGATTCTGCCACTAAACAGGCAGAAACTATACAGCAAAAAATTGATGCCGGTAAGGCAGGGAAACTTGCCGGAATGGTAATAGGTATAAAAGATAATATTTGTTATACCGACCATAAAGTTACCGCTTCATCAAAAATGCTCGAAAACTTTGTGGCCCCTTATTCTGCCACGGTAATTGAAAAACTTTTACAAGAAGATGCCATTATTGTAGGCCGGTTAAACTGCGATGAGTTTGCCATGGGAGGATCAAATGAAACTTCTTACTATGGCGTAGTCAAGAATGCTGCAGATCAGACCCGGGTAGCGGGAGGCTCATCAGGAGGTTCGGCCGTTGCCGTTCAGGCAGATATGTGTTTGGCTGCATTGGGCACAGATACCGGAGGGTCAGTAAGACAGCCGGCTGCTTTTTGTGGTTGTGTGGGTCTTAAACCTACTTATGGGCGTATTTCGAGATATGGCGTAATTGCCTATGCTTCTTCTTTTGATCAGGTTGGAACAATTACATCATCGGTTGCTGATGCCGCATTACTTTTAGAAACACTGTCTGGAGCAGACCAGTATGATAGTACGGTTTCTACTCAACCTGTTCCTGTTTACCAAGCAAGTTTAGGTCAATCTATAAAACCTAAAAAAATAGCAGTTTTAAAAGAAACTATTGATAACCCTGCTTTGGATGAGGAAATCAGAAAATCGATTGAAAATGCAATAGAAGCT
>DDEP01000055.1 GCA_002336465.1 Pedobacter sp. UBA1951 | reverse complement strand
GTAAGCAGAGTTTGGTCATCTTGTTCTTCAAGTATCCAAATTACCAATGAATTGCCGGGATTGCCTTTGTAACGCCAAGTATAGCTGAGTCTTTTTAAAGTTTCTACATCAATTATTTCACAGCAATGCAAATATTGTTTTTCGGCAGGTCCTGCCCAAAATTCAAATTTAAATCCGGGTACAGGCTTAAAATCCTTCAGGGTAAAATACCAGTTCTTCATTTCTTCTGCAGAAGAAATTGCATTCCAAACCTTTTTTACAGGAGCTTTAATGGGAGTGGTTATTTCAATGTCCTGATTTTTCATAATCTTTAAGTTATGCAAATTGGCTTACTTTTTAAAATTTCTAAGCTTTTTATAGATCAGGTATTTAGGGCCTAAAGGTAATTGAGAATGGTAAATGCTTTTTTTGCCAGCAAATACATAAGCTACCACGCAAGAAATTGAGATAAATAGAACACCCGGAGCACCAAATAATTCAAATCCCAAAAAGCAACTGGCCAAAGGGGTATTGGTTGCGCCCGCAAAAACAGAAACAAAACCCATAGCAGCTAAGAGTGCCATAGGTAAAGGGATAAGACAACTTAAGATATTACCTAATGTAGCACCAATAAAAAACAAGGGTGTAACTTCTCCTCCTTTAAAGCCTGCCCCTAAGGTAAAGGTGGTAAACAGTATTTTAAGTAAGAAATCGTAATTGTTTTGTGGGCTTTCAAAACTATTATTGATAATAGGCACACCTAGACCTATATACCTTGTGCCTACAAAATATACTGCTACAGCAATGATTGCCCCACCAATTGCAGGTCTTAAAACTGCATGCCTGATTAATTTCTTGAATGTGCTTTCGAAAAATCTTAATAAACTTGAGAAACAATAGGCCGCTACACCAAATATTAAACCTGCAATAACACACCAAAATAAAACTTTGAAATTGAAGACTGGAAAAGAAGATAGCCTATAATGACTGTGTTGTATTGGGTATAAACGACAAATATAATCGGCTATAAAAGCTGCGGCTAGCGCCAAGCATACATTTAAGCTTTTAAGTTTTCTGAAACTGAGTACTTCCAAGGCAAAAACAGCTGCGGCTAAAGGTGTTCCGAAAACAGATGAAAAGCCTGCGCTTATACCTATGATCAATATCGTTTTGCGTTCGTTATTAGATAGCTTGAACAGCGGAGTAAATTGGTCGGCTATAGCTCCGCCCATTTGTACGGCTGTTCCTTCGCGTCCTGCCGAACCGCCAAATAAATGGGTAAGTAAGGTGCCTATGTAAACCATAGGAGCCATTTTAAAAGGAATAACCGATTTTGGTGTGTGAAACTCATCAATTAAATGATTATTGCCTCTAATTACGTCGTTGCCATATTTAAAGTACATATAACCAATTGCCAAGCCCGCAAGGGGTAGCAGAATAATAATTAAAGGATGCCCATCCCTAAATTTTCCGGCTAGGTCTAATGTATACAAGAAGAGAGCAGAAGCAGAGCCTACCAAAATACTGATAAGTACAGCGATGAATAGCCATTTGGCAATATAGAGCAGGAAATTATAAATTTTGATGTCCATGGTAAAAAATCTACACTAAATTAATAGTAAGTTAAGTAGATATCATCAGCACCAAGGCGGTTCAAGGCAGACATCATTGCCTATCGTAAAAATACAAAAGATTATAAAAAAAGCACGTAAGGCACGTGCTTTTTAAATTTCTTTAAAGAGAAGACTATTTAGACAAAGCAGCTAAAATAGCGTTGTTTTTAGCTAACTGGTCAGTTGTAGATTGTTTAGAACGGCTTCCCAATTCTAAGTTAGTGGCTAATTTTAACCCTTGAACTTCTAAACGAGAAACAGTTTTATTATATCTGTCTTTTCTTTTTAATCTTGTAACTCCCATAACAATAAGCTTTAATTTCTTTTATTATTTTAAATCTTGAGGTCGAGAGCGGATTCGAACCGCTGTACAAGGTTTTGCAGACCTCTGCCTAGCCACTCGGCCACTCGACCTTTTTCAAGGCTGCAAAAATAACAATTAATTGTGAGGTTGCAAATTAGAAATGAGAAAAATTAGAATAATTTATGCTAAAACTTCAAGCGACCTAATTCACTGCAAAAAATAGCCGCCGAAACAGCCACGTTTAACGATTCTGTTTCTCCTATACGTGGAATGGTTACAGGCGTGTTTATTTTTCTGATCAGATTTTGTGAAATGCCATGCCCTTCATTCCCTAATAAAATTAGCCCTTCGTTTCCCCATTTTACTTTGTAAATGTTTTCGCCTTCAAGCAATGCCCCAAATACAGGTAAAGAAGTTTGAGCTAAAAAATCGGGTAGAGAAGTATATACAATGTTTACCCTGCATAGAGAGCCCATTGTAGATTGTACCGTTTTTGGGTTGTAAGCCTCAACAGTATTTTCAGAGCAAATGATATGTTGTATGCCAAACCAATCGGCAGTTCTGATAATGGTGCCTAGATTTCCAGGATCCTGAACATTATCTAAAACCAATGAAAACTTGTTTTTTAACGTGTGAAAGTCGATAAATCCCGTATTAGGTATTTTAACTATGGCCAATACACCCTGTGGCGTTTGTAGGGTACTAATCTTTTCTAATACAGTATCGCTTAGTTCAAATAAATTTATATTTGTACCAACTTTAAGTGCGGCTATAGCTTTAGCATAAGCGGGTGTGAAATAGATACTTTGTATGGTATAATCAGATTTTAAAAATTCTGTTAATGTTTTTATACCTTCAATAATAAATAACCCGTTTGCATTGCGGTACTTTTTTTGATGTAGCGACTTTATAAAACTGATTTGAGATTTTGAAAGCATATTACCTAAACTATAAGCAAAAGAATTTACACTTTGCAATAATACTATTAATTCTGCTTTTTGCAGCAGGATGCTCATCAACTAAATATATTGAAAGTTATCAGTCTATAGTTAAAAAGGTAGAGATAGACAGTATTTCTAAACCTTATGAGGAAGCTGCCTACAATTATGTTCAGAAAGATATACGGCCTGCAGGATGGCTAGGCCTCAATGAGGGTATATATAATATATTTAATACCAAGAACGGAAAATACAAGACCCATAACATCAAACCCCTAGGTACCCCTCCGGCAATTCTAGATAGCGCATTAGTAGAAATCTCACGTACACAGAT
>DDEP01000217.1 GCA_002336465.1 Pedobacter sp. UBA1951 | reverse complement strand
CACAGAAAATACAACGCAACATATTTATCTCATAAACAGCCGCATATTTTTCTTCTCTGTACAAATGTTTTTCGTCGTTTTTACGCTCAGCAGCAATCATTGTAATGGCTTCTGCCGGACATGACAATGCGCATAGTCCGCAGGCTGTACAACGCTCTCTTCCCTCTTCATCTCTTTTTAAAGAGTGCATACCTCTCCAATTCAACGAAAATTCTCTTTCCTGCTCTGGGTATTTAATGGTTGCACTTTTTTTGAAAAAGTGGCCAATAGTAGTGCTTAAACCTTTTGCAATAGCAGGCAAATACATGCGTTCTGCTAAATTAAGAGGCTTTTGCTCTAATACCTTTTTCTTATTACTTAATGATTCCATTAAAAATTATTTACTAATGCGATAACAATACCTGTAATAACAATATTTGCAATAGCCAGAGGGATTAAAACCTTCCAGCCTAAATTCATCAACTGATCATAACGGAAACGCGGAATGGTCCAACGCACCCACATAAAGAAGAAAATAAATGCAAATATCTTCATGAAAAATATGAATGATCCAAATAAAGGAGCCCAAAAAGGTCCTAAAGCGGTAGCCATATAATCCATACCCGGATAGTTATATCCTCCAAAATATAGTGTAGCCATTACAGTTGAAGAAACAAACATATTGATGTACTCTGCAAATAGGTAAAAACCTAATTTCATTGATGAGTACTCCATATGATAACCTCCATTTAACTCTGCCTCACATTCAGGCAAGTCAAAAGGTGCACGATTGGTTTCTGCAAAAGAGCATACCATAAAGATTAAAAACCCTAATGGCTGTACCCAAATATTCCACCCAAAACCGTGTTGCTGTTCAACAATACCTTTTAGGCTTAATGTATTGGTAACCAATAAAAGTGCAATAATTGAAAGCCCCATGGCTATTTCATAACTGATGTTTTGTGAAGCAGCACGAATAGCACTTAATAATGAGAATTTATTATTTGATGCCCATCCGCCAATCATAATGCCATAAACACCTAAAGAAACTACACCAAAGATATACAACAGCCCAACATTAATATCGGTAACCTGCAAAGGCATTACTTTACCATTTATGGTAATATCTTGCCCCCATGGAATTACTGCAGTACCTATACAGGCGCACAACATAGCCAATCCAGGGCCAATTAAAAACAACCACTTATTTGAACTGCTCGGTATAATTTCCTCTTTCATGAACATTTTGATACCATCAGCCAATGGCTGTAAAATACCAAAAGGTCCTGCTCTATCTGGCCCTAAACGATCTTGTAAGAATGCGGCAACCTTGCGTTCAGCGTAAGTAGAGTACATGGCAATAACTAAACTGATTGCAAAAATTACTGTTACCAGTATAAATTTCTCTATAACAAAATTAGTATCCATTAAAACTTGGTTGTTTTTTCTAACTCAATTTTATTAGCTGCCTGTAATTGAGGGTTTTCTTTAATTACTGGAAGCGGTTTAAAAGTTTCGTAATGATTTGATGAAATTACCGATGTATCTGGTATGTGAGTTGGATGCTCTAATACCCAATCAGAAGTTTTCTTTTTATCGAAACGACATTCGTTACATATAAACTCCTCTACTTCTCCGTACTGATCTTTTCTGGCAGTAACACGTAACACATCTTCTCCTTTATACCAAAGGGTTACCTTTCCATTACATTTTTCGTGGCTGCAATTTCTATGCGCATCAACCGGTTTGGTAAACCAAACACGATTTTTAAAACGGAAAGTTTTATCAGTTAAAGCTCCTACCGGACATACATCTATAACATTGCCTGAGAAATCATTATCTACCGCATTTTGGATATAAGTAGAAATCTCAGAATGATCGCCACGATTTAAAATACCATGTACCCGTTTATCAGTAATTTGATCTGCGGTAAACACACAACGATAGCATAAGATACAACGGTTCATATGTAACTGTATCTTATCTCCTATATCTATCCTATCAAAAGTTCTGCGCTCAAACTCATATCTGGTTTTCTGTAAACCGTGCTCATATGCTAAGTTCTGTAAGTCGCACTCTCCTGCCTGATCGCAAACAGGGCAATCTAAAGGGTGGTTAATCAATAAAATCTCCACAACCCCAGCACGGGCTTCTAATACCTCCGGTGAAGTTATATTTTGCACTTCCATGCCATCCATAACCGTAGTACGGCAAGAAGCTACCAACTTAGGCATTGGCCTCGGATCTTTTTCAGAACCTTTACTTACTTTTACAATACAGGTACGACATTTACCGCCACTACCTTTAAGTTTTGAATAATAGCACATTGCAGGTGGTACAATATCTCCTCCTATCTGTCTTGCAGCATTTAGAATAGTTGTACCCGGCTCTACTTCTACCGTTATTCCATCTATGGTTACTTTAACTAAATCACTCATTCTTTAAGTCAAAAGTGAAAATTTAAAATTAAAAACATCTAAGTTTTAAACTTATTCTTTATTTATGTTAATTATTATTGAAGCGATTACTTTTGATATTTCATCTACCTCTTTTAATAATTCTTTTAGTGTCTCTTTATCTATTTCTATTACCTCTGTATCTCTTACTAAACAAAGCCAATATTTAGTTTCATTTGCAGATTTTAGTGCTATTGTATAGAAATTTCTAAAATCTTTTCTTGAACTTCCGGCCTTTGCTTCTACTACGTTTGCCCCTATGGAAGTTGCGCTTCTTAATAACTGGTCTATAATTGAAAAGTACAAT
>DDEP01000163.1 GCA_002336465.1 Pedobacter sp. UBA1951 | reverse complement strand
TCATTGGTAATTGCATCCAACAGGTCTTTTTCGTTGCCAAACTTCCTTAACAGCTTTTTGTAGTTGTCTTTATTGAGAGTAGTTTCGGAAAGAAAATGTTTTAGATCCTCCACCAAAAAGAATTGAGGCGAAACGGTGTTAGCCTTCGCTTCTTTGTATTGCAACCCGTCTTGTCTTTCGCAAAGGAAATTAACCAGGTATTTATCTTGTAAGTCTAATTCGTTCATTTCAATTATTTGATTATTATCTTGCCATTAGTAGCGTCATTAATGAATGATTTCCTTAATGATTTATAAGTATCAATTTGCTTGGTTAAGTTTTCGATAGCATTGTCAATAACGCCTAATCTATTGTCAAGAAATTCTTCAATTTTATTTTGCTCCAATACAGTTGATGGGTAATAAAATTCCAAATCACTTATCTTTTCCATTTTTAAATTTATCCTTGTAAAGCCCTTGCCTTCCAAAATTATTTTCTCCCTAAAATCATTAGAAAGCAGTAGATAGTTTAAAAATTTTGGTGATATTTTTTTAGCGGTAATTCTAAAACCTTTGCAAAAACTATTCAAGTATGTATCTTCTGTTAAGACATCAATTAGTAAAGAAGATTTGCCAACATCTGCATATCCTTCTGAACTCATTAGAAAAAACAAATCATACTGTTTAACTTTATTCTGCTTTTCTGTTGGAAATATTATTACTGTCCCCAAGTCAAATTGCTTTATATAAGTGTTGTTAGCAATGTTTGTAAAAGGAATAAAGCCCTTGTTATTTATGTCGTTGTCATTATTAAAATCATCTCCTTTTTTACCTGATATACCACTATACAGAAAACCAATATCCTTTAAACGGTTTTTAAACCAAGTTTTTGGCATCGTATCTATACGTTCAATATCACAGGTAGCCAATTCATTATTTATTGTAAAATTGATTTTAATAATATCGGAACTAATCTCATTATAGCTTAATTGTAACTCCTTTAATTCATCTAATACTTTTACAGAATTAGCTAAATCTGTTTTTACAGTAAATAGTTTATTAAAGTTGATTTCTACACCAATTACGTTGTCTATGTACTCAAATGGTTTTGTGACATATTTTGCCATAAAGTCGGCAATATTCTTTTGGTTCGTTGCTTCATCTGGGCTATATGGTATTATCTCATAGTCCTTTTGTAAATCTTGTGTTAGTTCGGCAGTAATGTTGATGCTCTTTGGTTGTTTGGTTTTGCTGTCTTTCTTTAAACTGGCTTTAATTACGATTTTCCCGCAACCTAATTCTACTTTGTCCTTTTTGGTTTGCTCAATGATGGTGTCTTTATCAGCATCATAGTAGTAGCTTGTTTCTTTCGTAAAAACCGTTAGGTTTTTTTCTTTGTAGTCAAGCTCTGCCAATAGTGGTTTAATGCCTTCTTCAAAGTATTGCTCTAAACTGCTGTACTTGGTTTTGTCAAAATCGGTAATGTCAAAATCGGTTATTTCTACATTGCCTTCCTCTGCAACCTGGGTAATTTTTGTAGGAGTAAGTTTGATTGATTTTTCTTCTTTCTCTTCACCGTCTTTACTGGTTTTTGTAGGCATTTCAATTGCTTTACCATTTTCATCAATATTGGTAAGCATTATGCTTTGGCGGTTGTAATAGAAGTGCCATTTGTCAAATACTTTGGCAAAATCATTGTCTTTAAATTCAGTAAGGGTTTGCACTATTTTAGTACGGTTTGGCAAGTCCATCTCTTTACGCTTCTTACCCTTGCTTTTCTTTAATGGAATGTTTAATTCACTGGCATTTATGAGTATTACTTTATCTTTTCTATCGGCTGGCTTATTTTTATTGAAAATCCATAAGTAAGTGTAGATACCTGTATTAAAAAATTCATCGGTAGGCATTTGTATAATGGCTTCTACCCAGTCTTGCTCAAAAAAGTGTTTGCGTATATTACTTTCGCCACTACCTGCATCACCACTAAACAATGTTGATCCATTATGAACTACAATGCTCAAACCATCATCAGCCAGTTTATGTAAGATGTGTTGAGTAAATAGAAACTGCCCATCTGAAATAGAGGGCAAAGCAACAAACCTTTCAGTGGTATCATTCTTAATGTCTTTTTCATAGCCTTTCCAGTCCACACCGTAAGGTGGATTGGCTACAATTACATTAAAGGTCTTATCCCAAAATTTACCAATGTCTGTAAGAGTATTGCCGTATTCAATTTGTGTATCTTTTCTAAACCTACTTTCAATTTTGGCTAAGGCATACAAAGTACCGTTCCACTCTTGGCCATAAGTGGCTGTTGGTCGGTTGGGGTGTATTTCCTGTATTTTATCTTCAGTACCAAATAGTAAGTTGCCACCTCCACAAGTGGGGTCATAAAGTGTAAGGAATTTGCCGTTGTCCTCAATTTTGGTAGCAATAATTTCAGAGATTAAAGAAATAATATCATCAGGTGTGTACTGTTCTCCTGCTGTTTCTGCACTTATATCAGCCCACTTTCGTTTTATGTGTTCCTCCAGTGTGGTTATTTCGGAGTTGTTGAATGGAGTTAAATCAATTTCACTCCAAGCCTTTACCGTGTCAAATAAAATGCGTTTCTTTTTTAGCTGCCCAGCTATGCCGGATATATCCAAAAACTTTTCTTCTTCTGTGCCTTTATCAACTCCAAGCAAATATTTTGTTTCACCATCAAATGCTTTTAAGTAGGAATGAAAATCAACATCAAAGGTTTTATCATTCTTGCAAATGTCTTTTAGTGTTTTCTTTTTACGGATTACAAAATCATTGTAGCCCAAGCCTTCTAAGTTGAACATTTCAATAAAGTCTTCAATATCCTCTCTACCTACTTCTTTTTCTAATCTGTCTGCTTCTCTAATCAACCTACTTTCTACCATTAAAAGGGCAAAAAATGGCATCATATATTTTGGGAAATCACTTTGCTTTATACCTGCACCTATTAACAGGTCGGCTGTTTTCCAAACTTCACTTTCGTATTTTAGTATGTTGATGCTCATTTGCTGTTCTTGATTTTTTTAGTTACTGATTTTAATGCTTCGTCTGCCATTGGTTCGCCTTGAACCATATTATACAATTGGTCGGCAAGCCAAAGGGTTTGCAATTCTTCTACATCCGCTTTGAGTATTTGGGCTAATAATGGGATTTGCTCTTTCTTTAATTGCCTGTCGCCTCGTTCTACTTTGCTAATAATAGAAGTGTCCACATCCAACTGGGAAGCAAGCTGTCGCAGAAGCAAATTTTGCTTCGTTCTTAGTTCTCTTATTCGTTCACCAAACTGTGTTGCCATTATAATAATATTGTCTTGACAAATATTGGCAAATATAAGAAAACAAAACCAAATAAATTAGCAAAGTGAAAAACTGTTGAGCAAATGGGGAAATGAGGATTTGAGGAAAAGCGGACTACGCTTCCTCATATCCTTAAATCCTCAAAGTAGAACTATTGAGGATTTTTGGCGTTGGGGTTGGTGTACTGGTCGTGACCATCGTACTGGATAATATCAGCATCTTTAAACTCCTTGATGTAGCGTTGTGCTGACTTGTCGGTAATGCCCAAACTTAGGGCTGTGGCTACATAGGTTTGGCGGTTGAAGTGGTAAGGCAGGTTTTCTAACAACTGCTCTTTCTTGTGCTTTGGTTTGGGCTTGTAGGTTTCCTGGGCTATTTGAGAATACACATAACTGCTATGCTTTACCAGTATGGTAATCATATCCAACGTATTTTGAAAGTCGGTATCGTTGCAATAAAGGTTTTGGGTAATTTCTCCATCTT
>DDEP01000066.1:9326-42531 GCA_002336465.1 Pedobacter sp. UBA1951 | reverse complement strand
TGATAGAATGGGGTTTTTGCATTTCTATATTGGAATTTTCTAATTAATGGCTTCGTATCCTATTGCCAATGTAACCACCGCTAATTTCTTATTCTAATAACACATCATAAGAGCTTAAGCGTTAGCGAGGCATATTTGCTGTTAAGTTTGATCTCTTTGCATATGCCAGCGCGGAAGGTATAGGTGTTAAAACTTCCGTTGGAAAGGGGTATCTGATAAACATGGCTGGTTATTTCGCTGACTTTGGCCTCTGCTTCTAAATTATCTGAGTACACCTTTTGGTTGTCAGTAGGTTCATAGAATAGGATGCTCAGCAAATGAAATCTGATATCCGATGCTTTGATAGGATGCCATGTAGTTCCATCAAAAGAGAAGTACTTTCCATTGGTTTCTTTGGTCTGCTTATTGACTTTCACTTTCTCATTGACTTTCCTAAAGATTGAAGAATGCTTCAGTCGGCCTTTTTCGAAATGGGCTTCTTCCTGTCCTTGAATCACTACCTGTTTGATAAATAGATCTATATTGGCATTGAATATTTGTTTGATTGTAAAATCCTGATCGTTGCCTGATTTGATGACCATCATTTGGCCCACAGGTTTATCATTATGCAAGATTTCATACACCTGCTTTACCTGTTGACAGACTGCTGGCCATCCAGTTATCCCTATCGCTAGCATTGTTAAAATTAATTTTCTCATTGCATTGGAGTTGTTGAGATTAGGATGCTATGGTCTTTTAGTTTTTCGCAAAGGTTTGTCTGCTGGGAATTTATCTTCTGGCTCAGGCTTCGGTTCTAACTTAGAATTTGCACTTCCAAAAAGCCAGCTGAAACCAATGGTAAAAGAGCGATTTAAATACCTGCTAGAAATATTGCTTTGGAAAGAAGATGCAGTGCTGCTGCTTCTCTGAAGAAAGGTTTTCTGAAAAGGATTATTAATATTTAAAGTTACGCTGGCCTTATTATTGAACAGTTCTTTTTGTACAGAAAAACTGTAAGTATAATTTGCCGAGCTTTTTCCTTGTAAGGTAATGTAACCGTTGCCATAATCTCCTGAAGCTTGTAAAGAATAATGGTTAGGAAGTGAATACGAACTGTTAACGCTGAATGAGTAGAATCTGCCGTTGTTCTGTACGTTTAAAGCTTTGCTTTTGAACCATACATGGTATAGTTCTATACCTCCGTTCAACGTCCAATTGTCATTTAGGGGAATATAAATATTTATGTTTGTACCCAATCTTCTATTAGCTGCAATATTTTGAGAGGTTGTTCTTGATATCCCAATGCTATCAACTGTGGTGAGTGATTCAATGGCATTGCTATTGAAGTTATGATAGATAGAACTGGTAAGGGTTAACCCTGATTCGGAGCTATAGGTATGCGCTGCTTCAAACATACGAGTTAATTCTGGACGAAGTCTTGGATTTCCATAGGTTAGATTCTGCGGATCACTGGCATTTACATAAGGATTAAGGTCCCATATCCATGGCCGATGAATGCGTTCTGTATAAGTGAGTTTAAGATCATGATGATCATTTAGCTTTTTGCTGATCATTATACTTGGGACAAAATTGCTGAAATTGACCTTAAACGAAGAGGATGAAATGTTAAAATTAGCACCAATGTCGGTGCTTTCAAAGCGTAATCCCGGACGGAAAACCCAGTTGTTTTTTGTTTGTAGCTTTATATTCAGGTAAGCCGCAAATACATTCTGTTGGTATTTCATCTTTTCAGATCTTGAAAGATCTTCTTTTAGTGTGGCACTACCCGGTTCGCTGATGTTGTTGAAAACCTTGTAAACGCTAGAAGAATTGTTTTTGCTAAACCTGACACCTGTTTCTAAAAAGCTTGTTCCGGAACTATTGAGCGGATGACTATAATCAGCCTGCACGCTGAAATCTTTTTCTTTCGCCTTATTGGGGCTCTGTTCCTGAAAGTAGTGTTGTCCAGATAAATGGTATTGATTTGTTAGGTAACCGGATTGTTCTGAGGAGTTACTAAATTGCCCCATCAACTGAAGCTCCTGTTGAGGTTTTCGGAATTTTTTATTATAGTTAAATGAGAGGTCTAGGTTCTTGCTATCGTTAGATTGGTTGCTTTGTTGATTGTATTCGTTTTTACCTTTATTACTGCTATACAGATTGTATAGGACATTCTGCGACGGCCATTTACCTTTCCATAGAGAAACCTTGGCTCCCAGTCTCTGACTAGAATCGATGTGGTATTCTGTTGAAAAATCACCGTACACACCCTTTTCCCGTTGTAAGGCGTCGCTTCGCTGAAACAGGGTACCGTTTTCTAATGAATTAAGATAAGAATGCCTTGTTAGTTCCGAGGTATTGCGCTCTTTTTCGGCACTGGTATTGAGCAGAGCGTTAAAACTAAACTTGTTGCCGGCAATATTCAATGCCCCATTGGCATATTGATTTAAATTGCCCAAACTTAGATCAATATTACCATTGATGCCCTGGCTTCTCTTTTTAGTAATGATATTGATTATACCTGCGGCACCTTCGGCTTCATATTTTGCCGAAGGTGAAGTAATTACCTCTATAGACTGTATACTACTGGCTGGAATGGTCTTCAGCACCTCTTTTAAGTTTTTTGCAAGAATGCTAGATGGCAGGCCATTCAGAAGCACCTTGATGTTTGAATTTCCACGCAGTTTAACTTCACCGTTAGGAGCTACGGTTATCATAGGTGCTTTCTTGAGTACATCCGAAGCCGAACCAACCTTGTTGCTGATATCTTTAGCAGCGTTATAAATCAGTTTATCTTCTTTGATTTGAATTAGGGTTTTGCGACTTTTAATCACAACTTCTCTCAGTTTACCTAGTTCACCTACCAGCTCTATTTTGTCCAGATTTACAATCTTGGTGTCGGAAATTGTAAGAGGGTAAGATGTATAGTTCTTGTAACCTATATGAGAGAGGTGGATAACATAAGTTCCCTTTTCAGCAACTGTTAAAATAAAAACTCCTTTTTCGTTCGTTTCACTAGCTTTGATAACCGTTCCATTCTTTTTGGTAAGCATAACCGTTACGCCTTCAAGTGGAAGCTTGGCCAATGAATCTATTATTTGCCCTCTTATTTCGAAGTTGTTCTCATTTTGGGCAAAAAGGGAATTTGATCCTAATACTAAAACGATTAATAAGAGCAGGCATGAGTTATGAATTTTAAACATATTTGTTTTATTTATCATTACTATTTATTTCAGCTACAAAGAAAATAGGCTGAATTATTACCTGTTGAATTAAGATAGCGAAGTGTATTTATTGGCAGATGAACTGTTTAATTGAAGAGATGAAAAGAAAATAGTATTGAAATGCAATTAATGTTAGCTTTTTTTAAATCATTTTATAAGATAAATGAACATTTGCTGCGCATTCCTATTCGGGCGGCACTTTCTCTATTTTGTCGAATTCTTAGAAAGAAATATCAGTTTATCCCCGATTATATTCTTGATAATCGGTTTCCTCCTTATGAATTTTTGACAGAGATAGCTGATAAAATTTCAGTTTAATTGCAGTTTTTTCAGTGAAAGAATGGCATTGGTTAATTGGCATTTTGCTTGATGTATTTTTTTGAACATTGGTTCAAAAGGTTTAATTAATTATAAGTTTTAATCATTAAATTAAGTAAGGAGGAAAAACTATGACATTGGTTAAATTTAACCCAGACAGCAGAAGAAGCTCGTTAAAGCCAAGTTTTAATGACGCTTTTGATGGTATTTTTAATGACACTTTCTTTTCTGATCGCATGGTCAGCAGAGTTCCTGCTACAAACATCAGCGAAAGTTCAGACTATTATCATGTTGAGCTAGCGGCTCCTGGTCTTAAAAAAGAAGATTTTAAATTAAATCTCGAAAAGAATGTACTGAGCATTTCTGTGGAGCAGCGTACAGAAGATAAACAACAAGAAAGAAACTATACTAAACGCGAATATAGTTACAGTTCGTTTGTGCGTTCCTTCACTTTGCCAGAAAGCGCAGATGAAAATGGCATTCAGGCAACTTATAACGACGGAGTTTTGGCTATAGACATTCCAAAAAGAGAAGAAGCGAAGACGATAAGTCGTCAAATAGAGATTAAGTAATTTGTTAGCATATTCTCTTAAAGAGCTGCCCAAAGGCAGCTCTTTTTTTAAATTTAATCACCCCGTAAAATCTAGATAAACAAGAAATTGAATTGAAGAATGCATAAAAATTCAAATGAAAAATATGACGATCTGAAAGAAAAAACGGATAAATTTTAGCTGACAATAGAAATGAAAAGTCAATAATAATTATTCTCCCTATATCTTCGCAACCACTTTCCAAACATTTAAATCATTATTATAGCGGAGACGCCAAGATTTTTTGGCAATACTGGTTCCTCTTCCCGTTCTATAAGCATCAATATTAATAAACAGCTCTTCAGAGTTTAAGTAGCCCACCTCTGCATTGGTTGTTGTTCCATCACTAAATTCTAAGATAACAGATGTGCTTGCTTGGCTGGGCATAATCCTGAAAAGTAATACCGCCATACATCCCAGATAAACATGGGTATCGTAAAAAATAATTCTGTTCATCCTTAAATAACACTTGCTTGATGATTATGTTCTTTTTTGGTAATTAAGAGCATAAAGTTTCCATGCTTTCGCGCTGTTTTTTATTTTTTAATAAAAAAGTACTATTTCATTAATCTTTACGTCTTCTTAATTGTCTATAGTTCAGGTAAACAATATAATTATGAGAACCTATAACCGAACCCTTTCTCTTGTGCTCTCCCTGTTTGCGTTGGCAATTGTATGTTGCTCATTTATAAGAGCAGTGTCTTATGCAGACAATAAACTAAATATGCCTTATAAAGCAGCAGGTTTAACCAAAGAAGAAGCCGCAGCGCATTTACTTAGCCGCTTTACCTATGGAGCTAGAGTTGGAGAAGTTGAAGAAGTGGTTAAAACAGGCTTGGATAAATGGTTGAAAGGACAATTAGAGGGAGATGCTAAAGATGAAGAACTGAATGGATTGTTAACCTCTTATGATGCCATCAATCTAACGAATAAACAAGCCGAAGATGTGTTTCCTCAGCCGGCTAGGATTAACAGGATGGCTATAAGTGAAGGTTATGTAAATAAAGATTCAGTAAATAATGGCAATAGTAAATATCAGCGAGATGCAGTGGCTAACTTTATGAAAGATAAAGGATATAGACCGCAAGCCGAATTATTTCGTCAATTGATCAACCAAAAAATTCTGAGAGCAACTTACACTAAAAATCAGTTTCGTGAGATCATGACTGATTTCTGGTTCAATCATTTTAATGTTGCCTTAAATAAAAATCAATGCGCCATTTTTGTGCCTGCTTATGAGCGAGATGTGATACGCCCTAACGTATTTGGCAATTTTGATCAGTTGTTGCTTAAAACAGCTAAGTCGCCTGCCATGCTTATGTACCTCGATAATTTTTCAAGCTCAGGAATAAATGTACCTGTACCCGGAGCAGATAATGCCAATATGATGGGAATTGGGCAACAACAAAAAGTAAAAGAGAACATTCAGAAGCGTTTTTTACAAGCACGTCAGCAGCGAAAAGGCAATGGAGGTTTAAATGAAAATTATGCCCGTGAGGTAATGGAACTGCATACTTTGGGTGTTGATGGAGGATATACCCAAAATGATGTAACAGAAGCTGCAAGAATTTTAACAGGTTGGACCGTTGCGCCTATGGGAAATGGGGGATATGGTTCTGCAACTCAAAAAATCATAGATCGTGTTGGTGAGAATAATCTACGCAACAAAGGTTATGTGCTCGACGGTGATTTTTTCTTTGCTATAAACAGACATGATAGTGGAGAAAAAATGGTTTTAGGTAAGAAATTTGAAGCAGGAGGAGGATATGAAGAAGGCGAAGCACTTTTAGAAATGCTGGCGCATCATAAATCAACGGCTAATTTTATCTCTAAAAAGATTGCAACGAGATTTGTAAATGACAATCCACCACAAAGCTTGATAGATAAAATGGCTAAAACGTTCCTTTCTAAAAATGGTAATATCAAAGATGTGATCATTACCATGGTAAATTCACCAGAATTTTGGTCTAAAGAGGCGTTAAGAGAAAAAACCAAATCGCCATTTGAACTGGCTATAAGTACGGCTCGTAGTTTAAATGCTGATATTTCTCAACCCTATCAACTTTATACTTGGATCAATAGAATGGGACAGCAAATGTATTATTACCAAGCGCCTACGGGTTTTCCCGACAGGGGACAATATTGGATCAATACAGGATCGCTATTGAACAGAATGAATTTCGGCTTGGCTTTTGCATCTCAAAAAATACCAGGGGTCAACATTAATTTATTGGCTTTAAATGATAACCATGAGCCCGAAAGTGCAGTTTCTGCTTTAGAAACCTACAGCAAGCTCATTATGCCTGAAAGAGATTTAGACAAAACAATTGATCGTTTAAAACCCATGTTGAATGACCCTGAATTGCAACAAAAGGTAGCTGATGCTGCCGCAAAGAATAATCAGAATAATCAGAACAACAGTGTCGTTATGCAGAATGGCAATACAACCGATAACGAGAAGATGAAACCGGGAAAAGGTAAAAAGGCTATAGAAAATCCTGTGGTAAAGCAACAAGCAGGAAATAGTACCATGCTGGCACAGGTTGTGGGGGTAATTATCGGCTCTCCAGAATTTCAACGTAAATAATTTAAGTTATGGTTACCAGAAGAGGATTTATAAAAGCAGGTGGCTTAGCACTATTTGGCATAAGCTTAGGCGGTATTCCCGGATTTTTGGCAGAAGCCGTTGCGGCTACAACACGTCCATTGTTATTTAAGAAGAAAAAGATACTGGTATGTATTTTTCAAAGAGGGGCAATGGATGGCTTAATGGCGGTAACACCTTTCAATGATCAGTATCTAAAGGCTGTTCGTCCTACATTGTTTATGTCTGCGGCGAACAATACAAAAGGAAAATCATTAATTGATTTAGACGGAAAATACGGATTACACCCTTCAATGAGTGCCTTTGAACAGGTATTTAAAGATAAAAGATTGGCTGTAGTTCATGGTATTGGATCACCTAACAATACCCGTTCGCATTTTGATGCGCAGGATTTTATGGAATCGGGTACGCCATTTAAGAAAGGAACTACATCAGGATGGTTGAACAGGGCAGTGGGTTTATTGGGGCACGAGGCAGTTACACCTTTTCAGGCAGTGAGTTTAACCTCTTCTTTGCCTCGTTCTTTTTATGGAGATAATGCTGCGGTAGCAATCAGGAACCTTTCTGAGTTTAATATACAGTTGAGAGGCAATCCTAAGGGCGCAAACATGGCATCAAGAAGTTTTGAAGACTTATATGACCAAACTTCATCGGGTTTGTTAAAAACTACCGGAAAAGAAAGTTTTGAAGCAATCAATATGTTGAACAAAACCAATGTATCTGCATATAAACCTGAAAATAACGTAGTATATCCAACTTCTGCTTTAGGGAACTCATTAAAACAGATTGCACAATTAATTAAAATGGATGTTGGACTTGAGGTTGCATTTGCAGAATCTGGAGGTTGGGATACCCATTTTAACCAAGGTACAGACACAGGTATTTTTGCCAGAAATGTAAACGATTTGAGTAATAGTATCATGGCTTTTTGGAATGACCTTGAAAAATACCAAGATCAGGTTACGGTAATGACAATGACCGAATTTGGACGTACCGTGGCACAGAATGGAACAGGAGGAACAGATCACGGACGAGCATCATGTAATTTTATTTTAGGCAATGATGTAAAAGGAGGTATGGTACATGGTACAGTAAACCCGTTGGCTAAAGAAAATCTTGAAGATGGAAGGGATTTAGCTGTTACCACAGATTTTAGAAGTGTTTTTAGTGAAGTTGCTGATTTGCACTTAGGAATTAATAATGATAAAGTCCTTTTCCCTGATTTTTCAGGAAATCATATAGGCATGATGAGGATTTAAAAGTTTGGCTTGAGAGACTAATGCAGTGATTTATGATCGTAAATCACTGCATTTTGTATTTTTATTANNTATAATCGTAAATCACTGCATTTTGTTTTTTTATTGCATATTGTTTGGCAGGCAACGTATTTTAGCCTTCCAGTTTTAATACCATGAAGAAAATCTTTTTAAGAAGTTTAGCCCTACTGTTAGTATTGTTTTCTTTTACAATATGCAATGCACAGGAACTTATTCAACAAGTAGAACCCAATAGAGAAAATGCAGTTGATCAGCAAGCAAAGCCTTATGTGGTGTATGTATCTGTTGATGGTTTACGCTGGGATTTGATAGATAGATTTAACGCTCAGCATTTAAAAGCACTAAGAGCAACGGGTGTACAGGCCGATTATATGAAGCCTTCATTCCCAACCTTGACCTTTCCAAATCATTATACCTTGGTTACGGGTATGTATCCTTCGCATCATGGTTTAGTGAACAACAGCTTTTACGATCCTCAAAAAAAACAAGTTTATAACAAGCGTTACAAAAATTCTGTTCAGGATAGCACTTGGTATAATGGTATTCCAATATGGTCTTTAGCAGAAAAAAATCATATGCTTTCGGCCAGCTTTTACTGGACAGGTTCTGAAAGTGCCATAGCTGGTTATCGCCCTACGTACTGGTATAGGTATAACGAGAAAATATCGATGGATGACAGGTTAAAGGCCTTTGCAGAATGGCTGGCTTTGCCCGAAGATAAAAGACCACATCTCATTACTTGGTATTTTCCCCAGGTAGATTATGCTGGTCATCATTTTGGGCCTGAATCTAAAGAAAGTAGAGAAGCCGTACAGCTAATTGATGAAACTATTGGTAAAATGGCAGAAATTGGTAAAAAGTCAGGGTTACCTATCAACTTTATATTGGTTTCTGATCATGGAATGACTGCAGTAGATACGTTAAATGCAATTCCTATACCAGCCGCTATTGATACCGCTAAATTTATTATGCCTTTAGATGATGGTGTGTTGCTGCATCTGTATGCAAAAGATAAGAAAGATGTAGAACCTACTTATCAGAAACTAAAAAAAGAAGCGAAGAATTTTGATGTGTACTTAGCTAGTAATACACCTGAAAAATGGCATTTCTCTAATAAAGAAGATAAATTAGGGCGCATTGGAGATATTATCTTAGTGCCTCATTATCCACAAGTATTTGATATAGGTAAGAAAATTACCATTGGTAAACATGGTTATGATAATGATCTACCCCAAATGAGAGCCACTTTTTATGCATGGGGCCCTGCCTTTAAAGAAGGTATAAAAATTCCTCCATTCGAAAACGTAAATGTTTACCCCTTAATAGCCAAGATACTAGGATTGCCTTATCAACATCAAATAGACGGCAATATTCGGGTGCTTCAAGATGTGCTGAAATAATAAATCAGGATCGCGTTTCGTAAAATTTTCGTGCGTAAACAGATTCAGACTTTCATTTTGATAAATTTAACTTCATTAACTTAAATGACTAAGACTGAACAATGAAGAAGATTTTCAAAATTATGATTTTTGCAATGGCTGCAAACGTAGCTGTTGTAAATGCGCAACAAGGAAGCAGACCTCAACAGGCTAGACCTGCAAATGCTCCTGCACCTGCTACAGAGCAGAAAGAAGAAGTTGCTCCAAAAACCAATCAAAACGTAAATTCAAGAACTATAGTTCCTGAAAGTTCTGTTGTTACGCAACATACGGTAACCATAAAAGGTAAATCCATTCCTTATAAAGCAACGGCAGGTACATTGCCAGTGTGGAATGAAGAAGGTAAGCCCGTTGCTGGACTTTTCTATACTTATTATGAAAGAACTGATGTACAGAACAAAGATAGCCGCCCTCTAATCATTTCTTTTAATGGCGGACCGGGTTCTGCTTCTGTGTGGATGCATATTGCTTATACAGGGCCAGTAGTTCTAAATATCGATGATGAAGGTTACCCAATACAACCTTATGGATATAAAGATAATCCGCATTCTATTTTAGATGTTGCCGATATCGTGTACATAGATCCGGTAAATACAGGTTATTCAAGAACGGTAAGCAAAGACATTCCAACCAGCCAATTTTTTGGTGTAAGACAAGATATTAAATATTTAGCTGAGTGGATCAATACATTTGTAACCCGCGTTAACAGATGGGCTTCTCCAAAATATTTAATAGGCGAAAGTTATGGAACAACGAGGGTGTCTGGATTAGCTTTAGAATTGCAGAGCAATCACTGGATGTACCTTAATGGCGTAATCTTAGTGTCGCCTACAGAATTAGGTATAGAGCGAGGTGTAACTACAGATGCTGCGCTGCGTTTACCTTATTTTGCTGCAACAGCATGGTACCACAAAGCTTTAGCTGCCGATTTGCAAAACAAAAAATTAACAGATATGCTACCTGAGGTAGAAAAATTTACTGTTGATGAGTTGTTGCCAGCCATTGCAAAAGGAGGATTCTTATCAGCCGCAGAGAAACAGAAAATAGCTGCTAAAATGGCGAGATATTCTGGTTTGAGCGAAAAAGTTATTTTACAAAACAACTTAGATGTTTCTACCAATCTATTCTGGAAAGAATTATTGAGGGATAAAGGTTTTACTGTAGGTAGATTAGATTCACGATACAGAGGTATTGATAAATCTGATGGTGGTGAAAGACCAGATTATAATGCTGAACTTACTTCATGGTTGCACTCATTTACACCAGCTATTAATATGTATTTGCGCAATGCGCTTAATTATAAAACCGATTTAAAATACAATATGTTCGGTCCGGTATATCCATGGGATAATACAGGTAATAGAACAGGAGAGAATTTACGTGCAGCTATGGCGCAAAATCCTTACCTACATTTAATGGTACAATCTGGTTATTACGATGGAGCCTGTGATTATTTTAATGCCAAATACAATATGTGGCAAATGGATTTAAATGGTAAATTAAGAGATCGCATGAGCTGGAAAGGTTATGAGAGCGGACATATGATGTATTTACGTAAACCAGATTTATCTGCTGCTAATGATCATATCCGTGAATTTATTAAAAATTCATTACCTGCTCCTAACCAGTCGGCAAAGTTTTAATAATTAAGCTTACGAACTGGTTTATATATAGGCGATTGGCTTGAATTATGGTACAGACTGTTTAAGAATAAATTTATTGCAACATCTTTGCTGATAAATGCTTACTTTTACAGCCCCAATATGGAACAGATAAAAACATCTTTTGATTTTGAAAAGCCTTTAACTGATTTGATTCAACAAATAGATAAGGTAAAGCAGATTGCAGAAAAAACCAAAGTTGATATGTCGGCAACTATAGATGAATTAAATAAAAAAGTAGCAGACACAAGCCAATCGCTATATAACAATTTAACCGGATGGCAGAAAGTTCAAATGTCACGCCATCCTGAACGCCCGCAAACTTTAGATTATATCAAAATGATTTGCGATGACTTTATTGAGTTACATGGCGACAGGACTGTTAAAGATGATAAAGCGATCGTAGGTGGCTTTGCTACTATTGCCGGACAAACGGTAATGATCATTGGTCACCAAAAAGGAAAGAATACCAAAGAGCGTCAGTTTCGTAATTTTGGTATGGCTAATCCTGAAGGTTACCGTAAAGCTTTGCGTTTAATGCGTTTGGCTGAGAAATTTAACAAACCAGTTATTTCTTTCATTGATACGATGGGTGCTTACCCTGGCTTGGAAGCAGAAGAAAGAGGACAAGGAGAGGCCATTGCTCGTAACTTGTTAGAAATGTCGGTTTTAAAAGTGCCAATCCTTTGTTTTATAGTAGGAGAAGGTGCTTCTGGTGGTGCTTTAGGCATTGGTATCGGTGATAAAGTATATATGCTAGAGCATACTTGGTATTCGGTAATTTCTCCGGAATCATGTTCTTCTATTTTATGGCGCAGTTGGGATTTTAAAGAAAGAGCTGCTGAATGTTTGAAATTAACTTCAGAAGATATGTTTAAAAACCGGTTAATTGATGGAATAGTAAAAGAGCCATTGGGTGGAGCACATCAAGATCCTGAATGGATGGCCGCTAACCTAAAGCAGCATATACTTTCTGATCTTAAAGAGCTAAAAGCTATACCTGTTGAAAGTTTAGTTTCTAAGCGTATAGATAAGTTCTGCGCAATGGGCGTAGTTAACGAAGGTTAATAAGCAATAAATATACTAGACTGCCTCAGATATTTTTAATCTGAGGCAGTTTTTTTTATGCCTGTGTTTCTGATTTTATCATATAACATTAACTCATCGGCTAATGATTCGAAAACTAATTTTAGGTATAATATAACGTTATTTCGAATTCACTTTAACTTTAGAATAATGATTCTGAAATGAATTTGCTTCACAGCTGCTTTGTGGTCAGGGTAACGTTAATTATGACATACAAACGTCATGCTGAACTCGTTTCAGCATCTTCAAAGAAAATTAAGTGTAAATAAAAAAGCCCTGTTCAATATGAGCAGGGCTTTTATTATAATTCGATTAGCTTTATAGCCTATTGATTGGCAAAGAATTGACTAAATCTTCCGTATAAAGCTTCGTATTGTTTTTTCAATTTATCAGCCAACTGAGGTTGCTTGTACTGGGCAGCAACTTTTTCCATAGGATCTAAACCATACATTAATCCAATCTGTATGTTTTGGAGGCCTACAATTGTTTTCTTGCTTGCAGAAACATCTGCCAGATAGATAATTTCTTTCTGTACATAATCAGCATATTTCTCGATCAGCTTATTTGCACGGTCGGTTTCACCTAAAATATACAGGTTTTGCGCCATTGTAGGTACAGACATCACATTTCTTAAGCCATAAATACGAGTAGGCATAACCTCATCATATTTTTTCATTACTTTTTTCGCCTCTTCTAAACGACCTTCTTTGATCAATGCAGAAGTAAGGTTGTTGAAAATATTATTGAAAATGGCAACATCGTCTGCTGATTGATCATCTAAATATTTCGCGTTTTTAATATTGCCCCATAAGAACTTGTTCATTACGTGGTCATACATAGGATTAACATTTACCTGTGTTTCACCTCTTTCTAAAATGGCAGTATCAGGTTGTAAAGGCAATAATCTTAATGCAAGACCTTCGCTGTATAAATATTTATCCAAACCATTGAATTGTTCGCTAGGTACGGTACTACAGAAATAAATAGGACGCTTCCAGTTATTATGAGCCAATATGTCGAACATGGCTAAAGTACCTTTGGTTACATAGGGCTTATTAAATGTCCATTCCATGGTAGGAACGATCTTATTTCTTTCATTTTCTGGCAATGTGTGTGTTTTGATTACATCATCAGCATTAACCGTTAGTTTGAAACTTTTTGTAGGGATAAAATTAGACTTGCTGCCATCACTTAATGGCAACATATCATTAGGGTCGTCTGATAATAATAGGTCAACAATTTGCTTAAGCTCAACTGGATCTTTGATACCCATATCTTTATGGTACATTACATCCCTGATACCGCTTACATACTGAGGTTCTTTCATCGATAAAGGCAATGCCTCAGATTCATGTACTTTTCTTTGTAAGTTATTGATATACCAGTCTGTATCAAATAAACTTAAGTTCACCAGCCTAATGTCGGGTCTAATGTTCTCTACTTCTTGTGCGTACCAAAGCGGATAAGTATCATTATCGCCATAAGTAAACAAAATAGCATTAGGGGCGCAAGATTGTAAATAACTTACCGCAATATCGTGTGCTACCATTTTAGTAGAACGATCATGACTTTTCCATCCTTGTTGCGCCATAAGCAAAGGTGCAGCAAACATAGAAACCACAATAGCAGCTATGGCTGCATTTTTTGCATTTAGCTTTTTAAATATCCATTCTTTAACCGCTACTACACCAATACCAATCCATATGGCAAAAGCATAAAAAGAACCTACATAAGCATAATCCCTTTCACGAGGTTCTAAAGGTTTCTGATTGAGGTACATTACAATAGCAATACCCGTAAAGAAAAATAAAAGACCTATGATACCCGCATCTCCGGGTTTACGTTTAAAGTGCCAAACTGCACCTAACACGCCCAAAATAAGAGGTAAGAAGAAATACCTGTTATAAGCATTGCTTTCTTTTATAGATGGAGGAAGATTGCTTTGATCACCATAGAGCATTGAATCTATAGGTTTGATACCGCTGATCCATTGGCCTTCATATAGGCTGCCTTGTCCTTGTATTTCATTTTGGCGGCCAGCGAAATTCCATAAGAAATAACGCATATACATAAAGCCAACTTGGTGGCGTATAAAGAAGCTTAAATTATCAAAGAAAGAAGGGAAGTGCTGGTCATCAAAACCCATTAAATCTTTGTAGTAATTGATATGTCTTTGATCATCGCCGTACATTCTTGGGAATAATACTTCATGCTGCAAGCGACGGATGCTATCTGGAAAATTGGTGTTCTCACCGTAAATGGTTTTTCTCTTGATGCCAGAAACTTCATATTTCTTATCTCCTTTACGGTAGCTTTTACCAGTGTCTTTATAAATAGGACGACTTCCGTCTTCCTCGTATTTAGGTATTGAATTGTAGTTAGGCCCAAATAATAGAGGTTGATCACCATATTGTTCACGGTTCAGGTATCCTAAGAAAGAGAACGCGTTATCAGGATCACTGTTATTTAAATTTGGTTTTGCTTGAGCTCTTATCAAGATCATGGCAAAAGATCCATAACCAAAAATAATCAGTACTACAGAAAGCAAGGCTAAATTCAATACTTTTTTTCTGTGTTTGATTGAGTAAAGTATGCCCCAAACCAAACTGCCAATAAGAAGTACTGAAAAAACAAGTACGCCGCTACCAAAGCCTAAACCTAAGGTATTTACAAAGAATAGATCAAAATAAGCACCAAATTTAACCAAGTACTGTATAATACCGTATTGTACAAAAGCTAAAATTAAGATACCGATGATCAAGGTTTTGAATATGCCTGCTGTAGTAGGTTTTTCTGTTTTTTTGAAATAATAAACAAAAGCGATAGCCGGTATAGTTAATAAGTTTAATAAATGGATACCTATTGAAAGCCCCATGGTATAAGCAATGAACAATAACCACCTGTCGGCTCTCGGTTCATCAGCAATGGCTTCCCATTTTAAGATTGCCCAAAATACAATTGCGGTAAAAAGCGATGAAAGTGCATATACTTCTGCTTCAACTGCCGAAAACCAAAAACTGTCTGAGAAAGCATAGGCTAATGCACCTACTGCGCCTGCGCCCATAATGGTAATCAGATTCGCTTTACTGATTTCTTCACCTTTTTTGATGAGTACTTTTTTAACCAAGGCAGTGATGGTCCAGAATAAAAATAAGATAGTTGCTGCACTTGCTATTCCAGAGCCAAAGTTCATGAAATAAGCAATTTTCTTTACGTCGCCAAAAGCTAGCAAAGAGAAAAACCTTTCGATCATTAAAAATAGGGGAGCTCCGGGCTGATGCACGATCTGCATTTTGAATGCAGAAGCAATAAACTCACCACAATCCCAAAAACTGGCCGATGGTTCTAGTGTTAATGTGTAGCAAATAGCTGCAATAGCAAAGCATACCCAGCCTACTATATTATTTACTTTTGAATAGTTCATACTTTTGAAGTAAAATACTTTGTTGGTAATTATAAATGCTGCCGAAAATAAATAATTCTCTTGACATAGGAGATTATCTAAGGTTTATTTAACAAAAAATAACTAAACAATGTACGATTTTAATCTGCTTAAAAATATTTTTAAAAATCTTTCAAGACTTATTTGTAAGTATCAAAAAAGTTCTTACATTTGCATTCCGTTACAGCAAGAGGTTGTAAAAAAGGAAGATTGTCCGATAGTATAAAGGTAGTACGACGGTTTTTGGTACCGTTTGTCTTGGTTCGAATCCAGGTCGGACAACAAACGTTTCGGATTGTGAATATTCACAATCCGATTTTTTTTAACCCGCATTGATATCGATAAATCATGCCATTGCAGTTTAACCCAGTTAAAATTTTTGCAGGAAGCGGCACACAGGCTGTTGCTGCAAAAATAGCCGAAGAATACGGCAGACCTCTTGGTGATGTAACCATTAGTAAATTCAGCGATGGCGAGTTTCAGCCTTCCTTTAATGAGTCCATAAGAGGTTGTGACGTTTTCATCGTTCAATCTACCAACCAACCAACCGATAACTTAATGGAGCTTTTGTTAATGGTTGATGCCGCTCGTAGGGCATCTGCACATTACATTACAGCAGTAGTTCCTTATTATGGTTTAGCACGTCAGGATCGTAAAGATAAACCTCGTGTAGCTATTGGTGCCAAATTGGTAGCTAACTTGCTAAAAGCAGCAGGAATTAATCGTATCATGACCATGGACTTGCATGCGGCGCAGATACAGGGATTTTTTGATATTCCGGTAGATCACTTAGATGCTTCTGTGATTTTTGTGCCTTACATCAAAGCTTTAGGTTTAGAAAATCTAACCATTGCTTCTCCTGATATGGGAGGTTCATACAGGGCAAGAACTTTTGCTAAGTTCTTTAATGCCGAAGTGGTGATCTGTGATAAAAGACGTAAACGAGCCAATGAAATAGAATCAATGTCTATTATTGGTGATGTAACCGGACAGGATATTGTTTTGATTGATGATATATGTGATACTGCAGGTACTTTAGCTAAAGCTGCTGCATTGATCATGGAAAACGGTGCTAAGAGCGTAAGAGCGGTGTGTACACACCCGGTTTTATCTGGCAAGGCTTATGAAACCATAGAAAACTCTGTACTTGAAGAATTGATCGTAACAGATACTATTCCATTAAAACAAGAGTGTAGTAAAATTAAGGTGTTAAGTACAGCCCCTTTATTTGCAAAAGCAATTGCTAATGTGAACGAACATGGTTCAATTAGCGACCTTTTTAAAGTTTAGCGCTTTGCGTTAAGCGGTGAGCGAAAAATGCTAATCGCCTTTCGTCAAACGCTTTTGAGAGCATTTAACAATTAAATAAATATAAAAATGAAAACTATCGCTATTAGCGGTTCTCTTAGAGAGAACGTAGGGAAACGCGATGCTAAAGAGCTTCGTTACCAAGGTAAAGTTCCTGCCGTATTATACGGAGGTAAAGAGCAAGTGCATTTTGCTTTCACTAGTACTGAATTAAACGATGCTATTTATTCACCAGAAGCCAGCTTCGTTGAAATCAACGTAGGTGGAAAAGCTTCAAAAGCTATCGTAAAAGATTTACAATTTCATCCTTTAACTGACCTTTTGGTTCACGTTGATTTTCTTGAGTTATTTGAAGACAAAGAAATCACAATGGAAATTCCAGTTAAATTAACCGGAACTTCTCCAGGTGTAAAAATGGGTGGTAAATTAGTGCAAAAATTACGTAAGCTACGTGTTAAGGCATTACCTAAAAATATGCCTCAAGTAGTAGAAGTAAGTATCGAGAAATTAGAAGTGGGTAACTTGTTCCGTGTACGTGATCTTGCTGCGGCAAACTACGCTGTAACAAATACTCCAGAAGATACAATTGTTTCTGTAGGAATGTCAAGAGCTTTAAAACAAGCTGAAAACGCTGCTAAAGGAAAGTAATTTAAAAACTTCTTAAAAAGAACGGTGTGGATTTTCTACACCGTTTTTTGTTTTTATAAACCATTAGGATACCAATTTTTATAACTTTACGCCATGAAATTTCTGATTGTAGGTTTGGGTAATATAGGTGCAGAATATGTAGGCACAAGACACAATATTGGTTTTGATATTGCCGATGGACTTGTTACAGCTCTTGAAGGTAGTTTTGAGTTTGGCAGACTGGCTTATCATGCAGAAGTAGGTCATAAAGGTAAAAAGCTGCATGTAATTAAGCCTACCACTTATATGAATTTAAGCGGAAAAGCAGTTAATTATTGGATGAAAGAGTTGAAAATTGCTCCCGAAAATGTTTTGGTGCTGGTAGATGATTTGGCTTTACCTTTTGGTAAAATGCGTTTAAAATTGAAAGGAAGCAGTGCAGGCCACAATGGGTTAAAAAGTATAGAAGAGATTTGCGGAGGACAGAATTACGCTCGTTTACGTTTTGGCATAGGCGATGACTTTCCAAAAGGAAGGCAGGTAGATTTTGTATTGGGACAATTTGATAAAAATGAACAAAAAGATTTGCCTGTGCTGATCAACCGTGCAATAACCATTATTAAGAGTTTTGCTACCATAGGGCCAGCTATGACCATGACCCAGTTTAATCAATAAGGGTTGTCAATAGAGATACTAAATAAATCGTCATACTTCAACAGGGTTCAGTATCTTATCTTTAGCTATTAACCTAATTGTTATTTCTTCGCGTTAGTTTAGCTATTTTTTCATGAAGAACATTTACCTTAAATGGCTTACCGATAATATCATTGGCACCAGCTCTATAAGCGGTTTCATTATCTGAATCTAATACTCCGGCAGAAAATGTAACGATGGGTATATTCTCTCTGCCCGGGGCATAACCTTCTCTTATTTTTTTGATAGCTTCGAGGCCGTTCATTACTGGCATATAGGTATCCATTAAAATAAGGTCAAACGGCTCTTTGGCAAGTGCATCTAGGGCTTCTTGTCCGTTGGTTACCACATGGGTTTCTATATTCCAGTTGTTTAGTATCTTAACGATCAGAAAAACATTTATAGAATTGTCTTCTGCTATAAGAACCTTTAACCCATCAAAATTTTGAAGCGTTTGAGGCTCCTGCTCTGGTTTTTCTTCACTTTCATCATCCACAAATTTGTACCATTTGCTGAAAGTAAAAATACTGCCCCTACCTACCTCGCTGCTCACTTCTAATAAACCGCCTTTTAGTTCAATCAGTTTCTTTACAATGGAAAGCCCTAAACCCGTACCTTCATAAACTTTGGTACTGATGTTATCTGCCTGTTCAAAAGTGTTAAAAATAGTGTCTAAATTCTCTTTTGAAATACCTATACCAGTATCAGAAATAATGAACCTGATATGTACCAAGTTGTTGTTCTTCTCAGGTACCTCAATCTTAAATGTTACTTCGCCCTGATTGGTAAATTTAATGGCATTGCTCAATAAATTCATGAAAATCTGGCTTAAGCGTAACGAATCGGCCATGATGACCTTAGGCAATTGAGGATCTATATTTAAATTAAGTACTATATTTTTTTCTTTGGCTTTTACGCTTAATAAGTTGGCGGCCTGAGTTACAATATCGTATATATTGGTTTTGGCAAGACTGATCTTAAACTTGCCCGCCTCAATTTTCGATAAATCGAGAATGTCATTGATTACACCTAATAATGAGCTTGATGATACATCAATGAGGTCAACTATTTCAAGCTGTGAAGCATCTAAGTTGCTCTGTTTCAATAAGTGCAATAAGCCAATGATGCCATTTATAGGCGTTCTAATTTCATGGCTCATATTGGCCATAAAGTTCTCTTTTGCCCTTTTACCCTGTTCTGCTTCTTCTTTAGCTTTGATCAGATCATGCTGTATTTTTTCAAGTTGCTCGTTCTTTTTCTTGATTTCACGCTGTGTACGTACAAGCTGTATAAAAGCATCTACTTTTGCAGAAGTGATATAAGGATCCAGAGGCTTGTACAGGTAATCTATAGCTCCGGCATTGAAACCTTTAATGGCATATTTTGCTTCAGTAGAAATGGCCGTTACAAAAATTACCATAATATCTTTTGTGCGAACATTGTTCTTTAAGATTTCTACCAGTTCAAAGCCATTCATTTTAGGCATTTGTACATCAACCAATGCAATTGCAATATCTTTTTCCCAGCAGATACGTAGTGCATCATTAGGCGAAGTAGTGCTAATGATATTAATATCACTTCTCTTGATGAGTGCTTCTAAGGCAATGATATTCTCCTGCTTGTCGTCTATAATTAACAGGTTGATCGTTTTCATGATTGATGTTTATGCTATTTTTTGATATACATTAAACTTCTTGTCTATTACTTTAAGCTTTTTCAGTATATCGGTATCTCTAATTGCTTCTTTACTGCCTAAACACAAAAAACCTAAATTAGCTAAGCTGTTATAAAAAAGATTGATTACTCTTTTTTGTAATTCTACGTTAAAATAAATCAATACATTTCGGCAAGTTATTAGCTGAAATTCATTGAACGGACCGTCTGAAACTAAATTATGAGTCGAAAATAAGATATTTTTCTTTAACGACCGAGAAATTAACGCCGCATCATATTTAGCTGTATAGTAATCTGATAAAGACAAGCCAGGATCTACTTGTAAAAGATTTTCAGTATATCGCTTTATTTTCTGCAGGTCATAAATCCCTTCTTTAGCTATTTCGAGTTCTTTAGTATTAATATCTGTTCCATAGATGAAGCTTCTCTTGTATAAGTCTGCCTTATCAAATAAGATGGCTAAAGAATAAAGTTCCTCGCCGCTTGAACAACCTGCACTCCATATTTTAATGTGCTGATAAGTGCTTAGATAAGGAATAATTACTTTATTGATGACTTTATAAAAGTCAGGATCCCTGAACATTTCAGTAACATTTACCGTAACCTCTACTAAAAACTCTTGGAAAAAATCTGGCTGATTGATCAATACATTGCAAAGCTCAAAAAAACTATAACCTTTTAAGATCATTAGCCTTGCCACGCGTCTTTTTAAAGATGCTTGTGAGTAATTGCTAAAATCAAATCCATGCACATTCAACACCAAACTGATCAGCTCGTGGAGCTGCTTGTCTGAGATAGTTGAATTTTCTGGAGTATGAACATGCATAAGTATATATTTAATGGTTAACTAAGCCAAACCCTTAACATAGATAACAATTTATCTGTATCAATTGGTTTTGAGATATAATCATTAGCACCTGCCTCTATACATTTTTCTCTGTCGTTTTTCATGGCCTTGGCCGTTAAGGCTATAACAGGTAGCTTAGCTAATTTTGTTTGCTGCCTTATAGCTTTCATGGCTTCATAACCATCCATTTCGGGCATCATGATATCCATTAAAACCAAATCTATTTCAGGATGTTCTGCTAATTTTTCTAAGGCTTCTTTACCATTTGTAGCAATAATTACATTGATGTTATAAGATTGCAAGGCCGATGACAAAGCAAAAATATTTCGCATGTCGTCATCAGTAATTAGAATGTTTTTGTTCTCCAGTACTTTTTCTATGGTAATAGCCGAATTTTTAGCTTTCTGTGTTTTACCCGTGTCGTGCTTTTTCTTTTGAGGCTCACTCTTGATTTTGTTCACGAAAAGATTTACCTCATCTAGCAATCTGTCGTTAGATTTATTGTTTTTAAGCACCATGGCCTGCGTATGTCGCATAATATGAGCCATCTGTTCTTTGTCTAACTCCATGGCGGTATTGATGATTACCGGTGTGGCAGCCCATTTGGGGTTCAGTTTAATTTCATCGAGCAAATCAAATCCCGATACATCAGGGAGTTTCAAATCTAAAACAATACAATCAAAATGGTTGTGTTCAAGTATTTGCCGTGCTTCTTGACCTGTATAGGCCTGCGATACTTTAGCTCCTCTTTCAATTAATTGAGCGCTTAGTTCATTGCTCTGCAAAATTTGATCTTCTATAACCAAGACATTATTGAATTGGTATTCGTTATGTTCTGATAATAAACGGAAAGCTTTATCTAACTGTTCTTTTTCTATCGGTTTCTTTAAAAAGCCAATAGCACCTTCTTTTTGAGCTTGTTTTACTTTTTCGTCAGCCGCCGACATCATATGCACGGGGATATGTTGTGTACTAGGGTCGGCTTTTAGTTTTTTGAGAATGGTCCATCCATCCATAACAGGCAGCATGATGTCTAAGATAATGGCATCAGGTTTTATCGTTTGCGCCAGTTCAAGTCCTTTGTCACCGCTAAAGGCTAAAACAGGTTCGAACCCTTTTTCTATGGCATAGCTTTTTAAGATTTCGGCAAAATTCTCATCATCCTCAACAATCAGGAGTTTTGTATGTTTTTTGTCTGTCTCAATTTCTTCAGTAGAAACTGTTTTTACAGGTAATATTTCTGGGGTTTTTGGACTTTCATTAAGCTGCTTTGTTTCTTCCTGTATTCCTGCTTCTGCATGTAACGGTATAAATAGTGTAAAGGTACTACCTAAGCCTGCTTGACTTTCCAATTGAATTTCGCCACCAAGTAGATTCGCCAATTCCCTGCTGATGGAGAGACCTAAACCTGTACCTCCATATTTTCTGCTGGTAGAGCCATCTTCTTGCTGAAAAGCTTCAAAAATAATCTGTTGCTTATCTGCCGCAATGCCTATTCCTGTGTCTTCTATAGAAAAATAGATCACATCTGCAGCTTCATTATTTAGGCTTTTATGGTAAAATTTCTGGTTTTTTCCGGCTATGCCTGCATTAACTGTAACACTGCCATTGTCTGAGGTAAATTTAAAGGCATTTGACAACAGATTCTTAATAATCTGGGTAAGTCTGGTTTCATCAGTTCGTATAAACTCAGGGAGGTCAGAGGCAAGTCTAAACTGGTAATTGATATTTTTCTGGTTTGCTACCTCGGTAAATAGCGCGTCGGTTTGTTCTTTGATTGATTCTAAAGAGACTCTTTCTACAACTAGATCTACATTACCTGATTCAATTTTTGAAAGGTCTAAAATATCGTTGATCAATGATAGCAAGTCTGTGCCTGCATTGTGTATTACCCCGGCATATTTAATTTGCTCTTCGGTAAGATTTAAAGGCTTGTTCTCTTTTAATATTTTGGCTAAGATTAGAATACTGTTTAGCGGAGTTCTAAGTTCGTGGCTCATATTGGCCAAGAATTCAGATTTGTATTTACTACTCAATTCCAGCTCTTCGGCCTTTAAACTGATCGCTTCTTTAGCTTGGTTTAATGAAACATTCTTTTCTTCAAGTAACTGAGCTTTCTCTTCCAGTTCTGCATTAGCCTGTTGTAATTCTTCCTGTTGCACACGTAACTCTTCTTCTGAGGCTTGTAATTCTTCTGTTTTATGGATTAAATCTTCGTTTGTCACTCTAAGTTCTTCTTGCTGGCTGGCAAGCTCTTCAGCCTGTTGTTGCGTTTGTTCAAATAAAGCCTGAAGCTTTATTTTTGCTACAACTGCATTTACGGCAATGCCTATATTTGGTGCCACAGCCTCGAGATATGCGATTTGTTCTTCGGTTATCTTTGATCTGAAACCCAGTTCAAGAATAGCGATGGTTTCATCTTCAAATAAAATAGGTATACATACAATTTGAATAGGTAAGGTATTGCCTAAAGCGGTTTCAACCTTAATATAATCATTGGGAACGTTGTCTAAAATTTTTATTTTTTTCTCAAGAGCAGCCTGACCTACTAATGTTTCACCAAATTTAACTTCAAAAAAGTCAGATTTTATTTTACAGGCATAACTACCTTTGCTCTTTAAAGTTTGGTTTTTTCTGTTGGCTAGAAAAAATAATCCCACAGGTAAAGAAAGGTAAGTACATATCTGAGTTATAACTCCCGCAGCCAGTTCATCCATAGATTGCTCACCATGCATTACCTCATTTAATTTGGTTTCGCCCAGTAGCATCCAGTTGTTATGCTCATTTTTAGCGGAGAGCAAAGCGAGTTCGTCATTGGTACTCCTGATCAGCTTCTCGGTTTCTTTTTGTTGATCAAAAGTTCGCCTTATATAAGAGAATAAAAACAAGATAAGCCCAAAAATGATAAAAGAACTTACCGTTACTACTAGAATGGTTCTTTTGGCCCGCTGCTCGTTAACAATTTTTTTCTGGGCAAGTATGTTATATTGATCTCTTATAAGTAAGCTGTTAAACTTGAGGAATTGATCTTTATATATCCGGCCTTTGTCTGTAGCAATTTGTCGCTTAGCAGCTTCCTCACCTAAGGTATTGGCCTTAGCCATAATCTGTTTAAGATCATATACTTTTAAAGCAGCATAATGCTGCAAACTGTCAACAAGTTCTGCCTTTGAGTTTTCTTCGCCTAGTATTTTTTTGAGTTCTTCAATAGCAGGGATTATTTTATCTATGCTTTGGTTATAAGGTTGTTTGTATTCATCTTTTAAGGTAATGACAAACCCTCTTAATCCTGCCTCTGAGTTAATGATTTCAACTTCAACTTCCTCTGCTTTTTTTATTACTGCTTGAGTATGTTCAACTAAAGCGGCGCTTTCTGTTAAAGAAGTGATGCTATAGTAAGACATCATTGCCGATACCAAAACAAATACTAGTGAGATAGCAAAGCCAGTAAATATTTGCTGCTTAAAGGAAAGTCTGATCATTGATTGAAATTATAAAGCTAAGATAGAATTAAATGCAATTTTTTAATAATCGCCTTTTGATGGCCTGATCATTTCAACAAAATCTAATTAATAGAACTTTTTAGTAAATCAGCATCTAGCCGATGCTCTTAAAATAGTTTAAAGTTGCTAACTTTACCATTCAACATCTTTAACTATAATGATTTTATACGGCATACCAAATTGCAATACAGTAAAAAAAGCACAAGACTGGCTTAAGGGAAAAAATATAGCTTTTGAATTTCACGATTTTAAGAAAAAAGGAATTACCGATGAGAAACTTAAAACTTGGTTTAAAGCTTTTGGTGCTGAAACGGTCCTGAATAAAAAAGGACTTACCTATAAAAAGCTGAGTAAAGAAGAGCAAGTTGCTCTAAATAACGAAAATGCAATCATTGATTATCTAAAGCAAAATACCAGTGCCATTAAAAGACCTGTGGTTGAAATAAATGATGAACCTGTTCTCATAGGGTTTGATGAAGAAGCATATGCAGGGAAATTGATCAAGTAGCTGTTAAAAATTGTTAAACCTATATATTAAACCAAGTTACCTGTTAAATTTGATTATGCTTAGAAAGCTTCCATTTATATTGCTGATTTTAGCGCCGTTTTTTTCTGTAGCGCAACAAGCTTATCTTACAGGTAACATTTTTGATAATGAAAAAAGAACGGTTTCTTTAGAAGGGGTAAGCGTAAGGAATTTAAGCACCAAAGCCTTTGTTTTTAGTGATAAAGATGGTCACTTTGCTATTGGAGCAAAAACAGGTGACCTCATTACTTTTGGCATGATGGGATATGAAACAGATACCGTTTACTTGGTTAATCTTTTCCCCAAAAACGTTTATTTAAGAACAAGTGTAAATACACTGAATACGGTAAATGTTACCACTGCTAAAATATCACCATTTCTAGATACAAAAGACCCCAATGCTACTCCTGCTAGAAGAATAGACTATTCAAAAGAAAAAGGAGGGATTGGGCTTAATTTAGGTTATGGTAAATACAGACGCCAACAGGCTAAAGTAAGAGAACTTGAAGAGCAAGATGAACTTCTAACAGAAATCAACGAAAACTTTAACGAAAAAGTAATATTGGATCTAACTAAATATAAAGGCAAAGACATCAAAGACTTTATAGGGCTGTACCGTCCAACACCAGAGCAGATCAAATCAGAACACCCGTTCAACTACCCCTATTACATTGTCAAGTCTTTTCACGAATGGTTAAAGTTACCTCCTGAGGCAAGGAAAATGCCGTCCCTACCTAAGCTGAAAGGAAACTAAATGCAACATTGGTAACAATGTGAGCATTAATTTGAAAATGATTTTCAGAAAAGCTAGATTTAACACAAATTAAAACAACTATGAATAAATTTATATCCAAAATTTTTGTAATGGCTTTGGTTGGAGCATTTGCATTTAAGGCAGGTGCGCAACAACCCAATGCTGTTTCATCAAATTACAGTACAGCAGATGCTTTCGGACCGTTATTTTATACCCAAAACGGTAACGAATTCCGTTCTGCAAGTGGCTATCCAGGTCCAAAATATTGGCAAAATAGGGTTGATTATAACATTACGGCCAAATTAGACGAGGCTGGCAATGGTGTTACGGCTTCAGTTACGATTACCTATAAAAACAACAGCCCCGATAAATTACCATTTTTATGGTTACAGTTAGACCAGAACTCTTTCGCAGAAAACTCTAGAGGAAAACAAGTTACCCCAAATAATAGCCGTTATGGGGCAAAAGGAGATAAGATTGACGGTGGTTATAAAATCAAAAATGTAAGTGTAAGCCAGAAAAATGTAGCAGTTAAGTTTTCTTCGATTGTAGAAGATACCAGAATGCAGATCAGGCTTAATGAACCAATGGCGGCTAATGGTGATGTAGTTACGATCAAGATAGACTACAATTATGTTATTCCAAAATTAGGTTCGGATAGAACTGGACACTTGACTACTAAAAATGGTGAAATATTTGCAGTAGCACAATGGTTCCCGAGAATGTGCGTGTATGATGATGTGTTGGGATGGAATACCTTACCTTATTGGGGAGGAGGAGAGTTCTATTGCGAATACGGCGATATTAATTATACCATTACTGCACCTGCCAATCATATTGTAATGGGTTCTGGAGAATTGTTAAATCCTCAAGAAGTATTTACTGCTGAGCAGTTAAAAAGATGGAACGAAGCAAAATTAAGCGATAAAACTATTCATATTAGATCAGAAGAAGAGGTTACCGATCCAAAATCTCGTCCTGCTAAAGATTTCCTTACTTGGAAATTTAAAATGGTTAACACCAGAGATGCGGCATGGGCAAGTTCTAAAGCCTTTGTATTGGATGCTGCACGTATCAATTTGCCAAGTGGTAAAAAATCTTTAGCTGTTTCTGCACATCCGGTAGAAAGCGCAGGTATGGATAGCTATGGTCGTGGTGTTGAGTATGTAAAAGGAGCAATTGAATTTTACTCAAAACAATTATATGAATACCCTTATCCAATGGCAGTAAACGTGGCTACCAATATTGGTGGTATGGAATATCCAGGTATTGTTTTCTGCGGATGGAATGCTAAAAAAGGAAGTGCATGGGGAGTAATCGATCATGAATTTGGTCATATCTGGTTCCCAATGATCGTAGGTTCTAACGAGCGTAAATTTGGATGGATGGATGAAGGTTTCAATACATTCATTAATGATTTATCGAGCGAAGCTTTTAACAATGGTGAATACAAACCACGTAAAGCCGATATGAATGCTATAGGTAAAGCAGTTATCGGAAACCCTCGTTATGAAAATATTATGTTGATGCCTGATGCTATGCGTGAAGCCAACATTGGTGTTAACCTTTATTCTAAACCGGGATGGGGCTTGCATTTATTAAGAAACGAGATTTTAGGTAAAGATCGTTTTGACTATGCTTTTAAAGAATATATTAAAGCTTGGGCATACAAACATCCAACACCATTTGATTTCTTCAGAGCAATGGAGAACGGGGCAGGTGAAGACCTAAGCTGGTTCTGGAAAAGCTGGTTCTTGAACAGTTGGAAAATGGATCAGGCCATTGGAGATGTTAAAGAAACAAAAGATGATCAGGGTTATCATTATGCAGTTCGCATTGATAACTTAGAGAAAATGCCAATGCCGATTATTGTTGAATTTAAAACCGCAAGCGGAAAAACAGAAATCGTAAGATTACCTGTAGATGTTTGGATGAAAAATGTATCATGGACTGTTAACTATAGCTCAAAAGAGCAGGTTACAGAAATTACATTAGATCCTAACAAGGTATTACCAGATAGCAATGCTGATAATAATAAATGGAAAGCAGCAAACTAAGGATCATTAGATCTTAAAAACTAAAAAGCTTCAGCAAAACTGCTGGAGCTTTTTTTATGAAAAATAAAACTTCATTGTTTCTTCATCTCTGCGCTCTTACTTAGCGTCATTAAATTAATTAATCAACATAAAAAATTAAAAAATGAAAAACTTGAAATTATTTGGATTTGCATTAGTAGCATTATTCGCAGTTAGTACAGTAAACGCACAAACTTCACCCAAAACAGCAAAAACAGCTCCAGCAGCAAAAGCAACTACAGCTCCAGCAGCAAAAAAAGAAGATAAAAAAGCAGAACCTAAAAAAGCTGAGAAACCTGAAGCTAAAAAAGAGGCAAAGAAAGAAGTAAAAAAAGCTGAGAAACCAGCTGCTCCAAAAAAATAAAAAATCATAGAGAATAATAGTTTTCTTTTGGTAATCCCGAGCATATCTTGTTCGGGATTTTTTGTTTATGCCCAGATAACAGCTTTTATTATATTTTATATCTTAGTTGCCAAATTACAATAATGAAAATAGCAGGCAGATTTCTTTTAATACCATTGATTATTTTTTGCATTCAGGTTTTGAGTGCAAAAGCTCAAAATAATGCATCAATAGAATTTACGCCACAGGTTAGCTTAACTCGGTTTTCAGCTAATCCAATCAATAAACTTTCAGGACAAGTGTACGGTGCAGAACTGGTTTACCATAGAAATACCATAATTAACCCTGCTGCTTGGATGCGTGAACTGAACCTAAAAAGTATAGATGTTATTTTCAATTATAAGAATATGAGTAGGGTAAAGCGTGTTTATCAACCTATTGAAAAAGAATTTGGCGACAGTTATGGTTTATTGGCGGGTATAACCATACCTTTAATTAGCTCTAATCATTTCTATATAGATGTAGCACCTTCGTTTGGAGGTCTTTATGCCAGCAAAACATGGTACACCAACGGAAATCCAATTATAGGGGCACATTTGAATTTTGCTTCGCGGATAGCTTTAAAGACGGGTATTGCACTTAATGATAAAATAGATCTTACCGGGGGGATAGATATCTTACATTATTCTAACGCAGGAACAAGGGTGCCAAATAACGGAATGAACGTGGTAAGTGCCGAACTAGGTATCAAATACAATTTTCATCGATTAAATAGCAATGATACTGTAACCAGAAAAGCAGATTTTATTAAAAAACATCAGTTTGATCTGGGAGCAAACGTAGGTAGAAGAGGGGTTTACCAAAGTAAAGAGGGCTTATATAAAACTGGCCTATATGCAGGATATAATTACAGATTATCGCATGTTTGGGCATTGAGTGCTGGAATAGATGCGGTATATTATCATACCATTTATGACCCCAATAGAAATTTGGAAACCTACCAATCTAACGCTTCCTCATTTAAACGTTGGCGTGTAGGTGTGGCTGTGGGGCCAGACTTTTGGATGGGAAATTTAGCCGCTATGTTTAAATATGGTTATTATGTTTATTACGATAGTTTAAATCCAGTTAAAACATATTGGACTACAGGCTTTAAATATAAAACTACCAAATGGCTTGCCTTACAGGCCAAAATATATGTGCACAAAACAGAAGCAGATTACCTAGGTTTTGGATTTTTGATTACACGATAACCATGATTAGACTTACAAATGATACTCCTGTAGAAGTTCTTGTTAACATAAAGAAAGGAGACTTAGTTACTGATACTTTCAGCAAAACTGGATTGGTGGATCAAATTAACATAACGGACGATGGCCTTTACCAGATCTTTGAATTTATTCTGGTAACAGGCAGGGTGATTACCGTTAAGCGTTAGTCTTGTAACTGATTGTATTTCTTACCTTGGTTGTAAAAATAATAACAAAGGATAATAATGAAAGCCAAGATGCCCTCTATCATTACAATGGTTTTTGCACTTAAAACATGCGCAAAGTAACCTATGGCTAAAGTCCCGATAGGTAATATGCCTTGGTATGCCATTAGATAATAACTGATGGCTCTTCCTCTTAATTCATTTGCCGAATGGGTTTGTATATAAGTGTTAATGGCAGAGGTCAACATCATCATACCTATACAGGCTAAGCTCGTACTAATGAGTGCCAACCATACGGTTGGAGCAACAGACAATAAAATTAATCCGGTGCCAAACACAACAGCAGATAAAATAACAATTCTGCTCAGGTCTTTTCCTGATTTCAACGATGCCATATATATCGCACCCAACAGCGCACCTAATCCTCCGGCACTTTCAAACCAGCTAAATGTAGTTGCGTCGCCATTAAAAACGGTTTTCGCAAATACAGGTAATAGAGTTGAGAATGGGATAACCAAAAGACTGGAAAAAGCCAGTACAATGATTAGAGATGAAATATCGGGAGAGTCTTCTAAGTAATGATAACCCTTTTTTAAGCCTGTCCATATATCCTCATTTAATGCATTATTGCTCTTAAGGTTTAATTTCATTAATAATAAGCAGATAATTACCGGAATAAAGCTTAAAAAATTGAGGATGAAACAGGCATCTTCTCCATATGTACTTAAGATAATGCCAGCAAGAGCGGGCCCTATTAGCCTAGCTGCATTAAATGCCGATGAGTTTAAAGCTACCGCATTAGAAAGGTCATCTTTATTATCTACAAATTCTACAACCAAAGATTGACGGGCAGTGGTTTCGAAAGTAGCTACGATGCCTTGTATTAAACTTAAAATGGCTATAAGTGTAATGTTATAGTATTTTAACCATATCAAAAGTGCAAGTACACCAGCCTGTACCATAAAAATAACCTGACAAACAAGTACAGTTTTATACTTATTGCGTTTATCTACAAAATTGCCTGCAATAGGCCCTAATAACAAAGCAGGTATCAAGGCTAAAAAACTGATCAAACCTAACATAAAAGCAGATCCCGTAATTCTATATACTAACCAACTAACCGCAACGCGTTGCATCCATGTCCCAATCAATGATATGGATTGACCCGTAAAATGCAGTCGGTAATTGTAGTAATTAAAAGATCTAAACATCGATTTCATAAGGAGGATTTTTTACAGTTTGGTCATTTTTTCGAGTACGGGTATGATTTGATTTAGCAATTCGACTTCTTTTTTACTCAATTTTTCTTCTATTGTTTTTTGTAGCCATATATCTCTGGTATGTTTAAGCTGATTAAGCTTTAACTGTCCGGTTTTAGAAAGAGATATTAAAGACTTGCGTTTATCTTTGGGATCGGTGATTCTTAAGATAAACTCTTGCTGTTCAAGATTGTTTAAACATTGTGATATTGCTTGGGCAGATACCTGCTCTAAGGCAGCTAGATCAGATGGTAAACTTTGTGGATTTCGGTCTAAATACCCTATAATATTCATCTCCGTTGCCGAGAACGATAAATTCTCGTTTTGCTTTTTAATCAACCGTGTAATTTTAAAAATAGAGGCTCTTAACTTAGAAATATCCTGAATTTCAATTTTCATATGCAAATATACTAAAGTTACTTTATAAAGTTACTTTAGTATATGTAACTGCTATGTCAATTAATATTAACCCTTATGCAAAGAGCAGGTTAGTGTGTCTGATGGTAAACAGGCAGTTTGATGATAAATTTGGTGCCTTGCATATATACAGAGTGGACGTCTATCGTGCCGTTTAACTTAGTGATAATTTCTTTAACTAAATAAAGTCCTATGCCTGTGCCTTTCTCATGATGATTGGTCACAAAAAACATATCAAATATTTTTGACTGATATTGTTCCTCTATGCCGGACCCATTATCTTCAATCGTAAATATGTTAAACTGTCCTTTCTGATCAGCTTTAATCCTTATTTCGATCACTTTCTTTTCGGGATCGTGGTATTTAATAGCATTGGAAACCAAGTTCGAGAAAACGATGTTTAACCTGAACAGATTCGAATAAATAAGATTTATTCTGATATCCATATTAAAATTAACTTCTTTATCCTCAACCATAAACTGAAGGTCGCTGATAATATGATTGAAAAAAGGGGCTAGCTCAATATCTTCATTGACCACTTCCATTCTTTTATTCTTAGAAAAATTGATGATTTCTTGAATAAAAGCATCCTGCCTTGATATAAGTGTATGCATCATGGTATGGTATTCTTTTAAAACCTCTGGTTTCTTTTCCATCTCGGCAAGTTTGATCAATCCTTTCAACGAGGTAATTGGCGCTCTCAAATCATGAGATACACTATAAGTGAACATATCTAGTTCATTATTGATCTGGGTCAGGAACTGGTTTTGCTGATTGGTCTTTTTTTGTAGGGCACTTAGCCTTCTAATAAAAAAAGCAGAATAAAGAACTATGCATAAAATCATTAAGATTGCACCTATCGTTATAAAGTATAAGGCCACATTGTTAATATACCTTATGCTTCTGCCTAAAACTGCATCAAATTCTTTCCCTTTTCTAGTAAGCTCTTCACTTATTGAATTTACCTGTAAGGCCAGTTTTCTTTCTTCCGGTTCTTGTATTAAATTTTGTGTTGATATTTTCTGGTGTATATCATTGCCAATCCTTTCTAAATCCATGATTAACAGATCGGCTTCTTTCCAGATATCAACAGCAGATTTAAATGCGGCTGCATCTTTAAAATTTTTATAGATCCAGATCATTTTCTCTACATCGTAGGCACTGTTCCCTCCATTTATAAAATGTTTACGGCTAATTTCTTCAGGGCCTTTATGGTCTAAATTAATTCTTGCTAGGCTATCAGAGATAGGAATGCGGAGATTTGAGTTGAACTTGTGAAAGTAATCTTCGTTTTTAGTAAATATATAGAGAGTCAGAAACCTAGTTGCTTCTTGCTGACCTTTAGTAAAAGATGACTCGCCCGCAGTAAACGCCCTAGTACCATCTAATATCTTTAAGGTAAAATAATTTATAGTAATAATGGTTATTATAGTAGTTATAATAACAACTATGTAAGAGAGTAGAAAACTTTTTTTACGCATTAACTTCTGGTTCTGTAGTATCCCGATAATTGGTAACAAGCTCTAATGGTTTTGGGCTTATAATTTCCGATGATCTTCATACCATAAACTAAAATAATAAGAAAAGTTGATTTATGCTATAAGTTATCTGCTTGATATTTAATAGGATAAAATAAGATGTATTTATTGCAACGTTGCTTTTTAAAGGCTTTGTTTGATTTGTTGCCTTGATAGATAAGAAAAAGAGCTTATAAAGTAGCGTGTATTTAAGGGATACACTAATGCAATAGCTTAAATAGCTAATTTTTGCTCAATTATATGGTTATATTTTAAGAAATAGGTACTCTTACGTTAAGGTATTTTTAACTTATAAAATTTTTATTGTAACCTCTTGATAGTTAAAAGAAATTGTTCTAATTTTGCAGTCCCTTAATGTAGGCTAGTTGCAAACTGCTAACAACAAGGAAATTAAATAAATAATAGAAACAAAAAGCAAGAAATGCCAACCATTCAACAATTAGTTAGAAAAGGTAGAGTAGCACTGGAGTTTAAGAGTAAATCTCCAGCGTTGGACAGCTGTCCACAGCGAAGAGGCGTGTGTACCCGTGTATACACCACTACCCCTAAGAAACCAAACTCTGCAATGCGTAAAGTTGCCCGTGT
>DDEP01000066.1:0-9247 GCA_002336465.1 Pedobacter sp. UBA1951 | reverse complement strand
GCATTAGATACATCTGGTGTAGCAGGTCGTAACCAACGTCGTAGTAAATATGGTACTAAGCGTCCTAAACCAGGACAGGCAGCTGCAGCACCAACAAAAGGTAAAAAGAAATAATTTAGGAGGACAATAGAAATGAGAAAAGCAAAACCAAAAAAGAGAATCATTCTTCCTGATCCTAAATTTAACGATGTTCAGGTTACAAGATTTGTAAACAACATGATGTACGATGGAAAAAAATCTATCGCTTATACTATTTTCTATGATGCAGTTGAAATTGCTGAGAAAAAAGCTGGCGAAAGTGGTTTAGAAGTTTTCAAACGTGCATTAGCAAATATCAGCCCTTCGGTAGAGGTTAAATCTCGTCGTGTAGGTGGAGCAAACTTCCAGGTTCCTACAGAGGTTAGACCAGATCGTAAAATGGCATTAGGTATGAAATGGTTAATCACTTACGCTCGTAAGCGTGGAGAAAAAACCATGAAAGAAAAATTAGCAGCTGAGATGGTATCAGCAGCTAAAGGTGAAGGTGCAGCAGTTAAGAAAAAAGAAGATACGCATAAAATGGCTGAGGCTAACAAAGCGTTCTCACACTTCAGATTCTAAGATAAAATATAACTGACCAGCTGATGTAAAATTTGCTGGTCAGCTAATTATAAAAAGATGTCAAGAGATTTAAAATTTACAAGAAATATTGGTATCGCTGCACACATCGATGCTGGTAAAACTACTACTACTGAGCGTATTCTTTATTATGCAGGGGTTAACCATAAATTAGGAGAGGTACACGAAGGTGCTTCTACTATGGACTGGATGGTACAGGAAGCTGAGCGTGGTATAACCATTACTTCTGCTGCTACTACCGTTTTCTGGAACTATCGTGGTAACAAATATAATGTTAACGTTATTGATACTCCTGGACACGTTGACTTTACCGTAGAGGTAAACCGTTCGTTACGTGTTTTAGACGGATTAGTATTCTTATTTTCGGCCGTTGATGGTGTTGAGCCTCAGTCTGAAACTAACTGGAGATTAGCTGATAACTACAAAGTGCCTCGTATTGGTTTCGTTAATAAAATGGACCGTTCTGGTGCTGACTTCTTAAAAGTAGTTAAGCAGGTTAAAGATATGTTAGGTTCTGAAGCAGTAGCTTTACAATTACCTATAGGTGCTGAAGATAGCTTCAAAGGTGTAGTTGATTTGATCAACAACCGTGGTATTGTTTGGAATGAGCATGATAAAGGTATGACCTTTACAGAAGTGCCAATTCCTGATGATATGGTTGATGAAGTGGCTGAATACCGTGAAAAATTATTAGAAGCTGTTGCAGGTTATGATGAGTCATTAATGGAGAAATTCTTTGATGATCCTAACTCATTAACTGAGCGTGAAATTTTAGATGCTTTGCGTAAAGCTGTATTAGATAACTCTATCGTTCCTATGGTTTGTGGTTCATCTTTCAAAAATAAAGAGGTACAAACTATGTTAGAATTGGTAATGGAGTTATTGCCTTCGCCATTAGATCAGGAAGCTGTAAAAGGTACTAACCCTGATACTGGTGAGGAAATTTCACGTAAACCAGATGCAAAAGAGCCTTTTGCTGCACTAGGATTTAAAATTGCAACTGACCCATTCGTAGGTCGTTTGTGCTTTATCCGTGCTTACTCAGGTAAATTAGATGCTGGTTCTTACGTATTGAACACTCGTTCTGGTAATAAAGAGCGTATCTCTCGTATCTTCCAAATGCACGCTAACAAACAAAATCCAATTCCTTTTATCGAGGCTGGAGATATTGGCGCTGTAGTAGGGTTTAAAGATATCAAAACTGGAGATACCCTTTGTGATGAGAAACATCCAATCGTTCTTGAATCAATGACTTTTCCTGAGCCGGTAATCGGTTTAGCGATTGAGCCTAAAACTCAAGCTGACGTAGATAAATTAGGTATTGCTTTAGGTAAATTAGCTGAAGAAGATCCAACTTTCGTAGTTAAAACTGATGAAGAAACTGGTCAAACAGTTATCTCAGGTATGGGTGAGCTTCACTTAGATATTTTGATCGACCGTTTAAAACGTGAGTTCAAAGTAGAAGTTAACCAAGGAGCTCCTCAAGTAGCTTACAAAGAGTCTATCAATGGTTCTACAGAACACCGTGAAGTTTACAAAAAACAATCAGGTGGTCGTGGTAAGTTTGCTGATATCAAAGTTGTGATTTCTCCAGCAGATGCAGACTTTGATAACTCTAAATCTCCACTTCAATTCGTTAACGAGATTGTGGGTGGTGCTATTCCAAAAGAATACATCCCTTCAGTTCAAAAAGGCTTTGAAGCTTCAATGAACAACGGTGTATTAGCTGGTTATCCATTATCAGGAATGAAAGTTCGTTTAATTGATGGATCATTCCACGCGGTTGACTCTGATGCATTATCATTCGAATTGGCTGCTAAGATGGCTTACCGTGAGGCATTACCAAAATGTCGTCCTGTATTAATGGAGCCTATCATGAAGGTAGAGGTATTAACTCCTGAAGAAAACATGGGTGATGTAATGGGTGACTTGAACCGTCGTCGTGGACAAATGCAAGGTTTGGATACACGTAATGGTGCACAAGTAATCAAAGCAATCGTTCCTCTATCAGAAATGTTTGGTTATGTAACTCAACTACGTACAATCACTTCAGGTCGTGCAACTTCTACAATGGAGTTTGATCACTATGCTGAAGCACCTCGTAACGTTCAAGATGAGGTTATAGCTAAATCAAAAGGTAAAGTTAAGTCTATTGAAGACTAATTAAGATAAAAGAATAAAGAGCAAGGATAAAAGATCACATGTCTTCATTCCTTGTTCTTTTATCCTTAATCAAAAATAAATCCGTCGCTAGTTATTAATAGCTCTAACTTTCGACATTAATTAAATAAAATACGATGAGCCAAAGAATTAGAATTAAATTAAAATCTTACGATTACAACTTGGTAGATAAATCTGCNNAATCTGCTGAGAAAATCGTAAAAACTGTAAAACCTACAGGTGCAGTTGTTAGCGGACCTATTCCATTGCCAACAGAAAAGAAAATCTTTACTGTATTGCGTTCGCCGCACGTAAACAAAAAAGCTCGTGAGCAGTTCCAATTATGTGCTTATAAACGTCTTTTAGATATTTATAGCTCTAACTCAAAAACTGTTGATGCTTTAATGAAGCTTGAATTACCAAGTGGAGTAGAAGTAGAAATCAAAGTTTAATGATTTTTGAAATATTCAAAAAGGGTATCAAAATTATTTTGATACCCTTTTTTATTGGATAAAATTTTGGCTATCTAGGTGCTAAATTGTTACAAACAGAGAAAGAAAAGGTTTTTATATTAATGGCCTAATTATTTCGATGCTTGTTTTGATGAATAATCAAATGACCACGTAAGAAATATAAATCATAAATAAAATAAACAGACAGTAATGAAAGTTAATTATTCTTTTTTCTATCTGACGCTCATCTCAATTGTAATTTCATCGTGTGCGATTAAAAGACAAGTTGTTCCATTTAAAACAACCCAAATTGACCGGGATGCTATTAAAATAGAGCTTCAGCAAAAGCAGGTTTTTGCGTTTAAAGATCAAGGTGTTTTCTTTAGCAATGATTTTCCCTCTGCTCGCATCAACCAGTTAGAAAAAGAAAATGATAGTACCTATTCGATTGTTATCAAATCTGAGAATAGACCTATAAATCCAAGCCCATGGTTTGCTTTTAAAGTTTGGGGTACTCCTCATAAGAACGTTTATATCAATTTAAAATATCCGGAAGATAAGCATAGATATGAGCCAAAGATTACCACAAACTATGTGGATTGGAAGAATGTAGCCAATGTTAAATTAAGTGCTGATAAAAAACAGGCTAATTTCAAAGTGCAGCTTTTAACAGATACTTTAATAATCGCTGCTCAGGAAATTATCTCGGCAGCGCAATCTTACCAGTGGATGGATAAATTTGCAGCTGAAAAATCTTTGAACAAACAGATTATAGGTTATAGTATAGGTGGGAAACCCATCATTGCTTTAAATACAACTAAGAGTGATGGTAAAAAGATAATCGTTGTTTTAAGTAGGCAACATCCACCTGAAGTTTCTGGTTATATGGCAATGGTTGAATTTGTAGAAACTTTAACTGGTAATACAGAAGAAGCTCGCAATTTTTTGAAAAATTATGAACTGGTTATCATTCCTATGATTAATCCCGACGGTGTAGATGAGGGAAACTGGCGACATAGTTTTGCCGGTGTTGATTTAAACAGAGATTGGACAGATTTTAAGCAACCCGAAACAAGAGCTGTTAAAGAATATTTATTAAACATGGTGAAGCAACAAAATGCAAAGGTTTATTTTGCACTTGATTTTCACTCTACTTATAGTGATGTTCTTTATACCAATGAAGACCGAAATGATACCAATAAGCCGGGTTTGGTTAATAACTGGGTAAAAGGCTTACACGATTTTGAAGGCTCAAAAAAAACTGAGGTAAAACCTTCAGGTAATGGAGGGAATGTTTCTAAAGCTTGGCTGGGTAGAGTCTTAAATGCCGAAGCTTTGACTTATGAAGTAGGAGACAACACGCCAAGACCTTATTTAAAGCAGAAAGCTAAAAAAGTGGCAGAAGTTTTAATGGCTGAGCTAAAATAAGAATTACTTACGGTTTAATAGCTCGTCAAGTTTATTGCGTTCATCTTGCAATTCACGGGCGAGCTTACGTTCTTTTTCATTAGCCTTACTTTTAAAGTTCTGATATTCTTCGGCTATTTCATTATAAAGTTGTGTGCGGTGCTTGGCTTCTGTAATATTCTTGCCAGATCGAGTGATTACAACTGCTAAGGCTATTATTAATATGCCTATAATGCTCCACACCAAAATGCTATAACTACTTTTATTAAAAGATATACCCAAAAACTTTATTTCATTTATTTTATCAACGTTCTCATTCAGAGAAGCATCTTTGCCTGATATTTCGGTTTTTAAATAGTTAATGGTTTTCTCGCTATCAGTAATCTTTAGTTTGAGTTTTTTATTCTCCTCTTTTTCTTTTCTTATTGTATCTGTAGTATTTTTCCAAAGCGTAGCTAACCTATTTGGGTTAATCATCCTATAGCCGTCGGCAGTACCTATAGATCTTGAGAGCATAAACTGATACTGTCCGTTTAAGCTGTTGTCTTTATTTAAAACGGTATCATTTTTTAAACTGTAACTTCTTTTAACAGGTGCTGTAGCTGCGGGTTTACTCTGAATAGGAGCAGGATTGGTTTGGGCTTTTGCATGAATAGTCAGTAGGGCAAATATTGCTAAAAAAATAGCTAAGAAATTCTTGGTTTTCATACTTAATGATTCTCGGTTAAACAATTGTATTATCCAGCAATTGAAGCCTGTATAAATTAGGCAACCTTAAATAAAGCTTGCTCAATATAGGCGTTTTTTATAAACTACAAAATATTATGCCACTATTTTAAACAAAATGAACCGTATTTTAGTATATCTTAAAGTAAGAACTTTGTTATTTTACTGATTTTTAAAATACCGTGAAAGCATAAAACGTATATTTGACCTTATGACCGCATTGTTATTTACCGTAATAGTCTTGCTTGGCTCTTTCTTGGCTGGTTTTTTAGGATCTTTAACTGGTTTGGGTGGTGGAGTAATCATCATTCCTTTGCTTACCTTGGGTTTGGGTGTAGATATACATTATGCTATTGGAGCTTCTATTATATCGGTAATAGCTACTTCTACCGGCTCTGCAGCGGCATATGTAAAAGAAGGGTTAACCAATATGCGTATAGGTATGCTGTTAGAAATTGCAACTACAATGGGCGCAATATTGGGAGCCGTAATAGCGGTTTACTTAAATGCATCTTATGTGGCTGTAATATTCGGGCTGATTTTAATTTTTTCGTCGGCCATGACCCTAAGAAAAAAAGTAGATCATGTTAATCAAGATTATAGCAGTAAGTTAGCCAAGTTCTTTAAACTGAACAGTTCATATCCAAATCAAGGCGTAGAAACACCATATGCTGTAAGAAATGTAGGCGGCGGCTTTTTCATGATGCTTTTTGCAGGTACTCTGTCGGGTTTACTGGGTATAGGAAGTGGAGCGTTAAAAGTAGTAGCTATGGACAATATTATGCGCCTACCTTTTAAAGTGTCAACCACAACCAGTAACTTCATGATGGGTGTTACCGCTGCTGCTAGTGCCATTGTTTATCTGCATAGAGGGCAAATAGATCCTACAATTGCAATGCCCGTTTGTTTAGGTGTATTGTGCGGCGCCACTGTAGGAGCAAAGGTTCTGGTTAATGCCAATACAACCAAACTTAAAATGGTATTTGCTGTGGTTGTTAGCATACTCGCCATACAAATGATATATAAAGGATTGACCGGAGGTTTTGGAGGGTAAGCATGAACAAAGTTACTGATAAAGATATCCAGAGTATTATAGGTAACCTGCTAAGAATAGGGGTTATTTTATCTATGGCTACGGTTTTAATCGGAGCTGTTATCTATTTGTTTGGCAATGCAGGCAAAAGGGTAGATTATCATGCGTTTGATTATGCAAAAGTGCATCTTAATAGCATAAAATCAATTTTTACTAACTTGCCGGCCTTAGAGGGCATTACCATTATACAATTGGGTTTGCTCATGCTCATATTTACCCCCATAGCTAGGATAGTTATGGCTGCGGTTAGTTTTTTTATAGAAAAAGATTACCTTTACGTATTGATATGTGTCATCGTGCTGTTGATTATCGCGATGAGTTTAAATGGCGGATTTGCACATTAAAATCCTTGTCTCAACCTTTCCTCAAAGAAGCTAAAATATTTTTAAAAAATTTTAGCTAACTGTTTGAAAATTAATATTTATTTCCTAATTTTGCGGTCCCTTAGCGGGATTGTATATCCACCTTGAACGAAGCCCTACTGCTTCGATGGGTGTTAATTTAATTAAGAAAATGTCAGGAATTATTGGAAAAAAAGTAGGAATGACCAGTATTTTCGATGCGGAAGGAAAAAACATTCCTTGTACAGTTATCGAAGCTGGACCTTGTGTAGTTACACAAGTTAAAACCGAAGAAAAAGATGGTTATTCATCAATTCAGTTGGGTTATGATGAGGCCAAAGAAAAAAACACAAACCAACCATTAAAAGGCCATTTTGCTAAAGCAAGCACAACTCCAAAACGTAAGTTGGTAGAGTTTAAAGGTTTTGAAGATGCTTTAAACCTTGGTGATACAATTACTGTAGACATCTTTAACGAAGGTGATTACGTAGATGTAGTTGGAACTTCAAAAGGTAAAGGTTTTCAGGGTGTGGTAAAACGTCATGGATTTGCGGGTGTTGGTGGTCAAACCCACGGTCAGCATAACAGAATGCGTGCACCGGGTTCATTAGGAGCTTCATCTTGGCCTTCACGTGTATTTAAAGGTATGCGTATGGCTGGTAGAACAGGTGGAGATCGCGTAAAAATTCAGAACTTACAGATTTTGAAAGTTTATGCTGAGCAAAACTTATTAGTAGTTAGTGGTTCCGTACCAGGAGCTAAAGGATCTTACGTAATCTTAGATAAGTAAGCAGATGGAAGTTAAAGTAGTAAATATTTCAGGAAAAGAGACAGGTGCCAAGGTGCAACTTCCTGAGTCGGTTTTTGGTGTTACGCCAAACGACCATGCGATTTATTTAGATGTGAAACAATACCTGGCTAATCAACGTCAAGGAACTCACAAATCTAAACAACGTAATGAGATTGCGGGTTCAACTCGTAAATTATATAAACAAAAAGGTACAGGTGGTGCACGTGCCGGAAGCATCAAATCTCCATTGTTCAATGGTGGTGGTCGTGTTTTTGGTCCTCAACCAAGAGACTATAGTTTCAAATTGAACAAAAAATTAAAATCATTAGCACGTAGATCTGCTTTAGCGTATAAAGCGCAAGATAACAATGTTGTGGTTTTAGAGGATTTTACTTTTGATACTATAAAAACTAAAAACTATATCAATTTAGTTAATGCATTAAACTTAACTGGAGAGAAAACGTTATTAGTTCTACCTGCACAAAATAATAATATCTATTTATCAAGCAGAAACATTCAGAAAACTAAAGTAACTACTGCTGGTGATTTAAATACTTACGATGTATTGAACGCTGGTAAACTTTTGGTAACTGCAAGTTCGCTTAAAACTTTGGAGGAAGCATTCGCTAAGTAATATGGAAATCTTACAAAAACCAATATTAACCGAGAAAGCATCTTTATTAACCGAAAAGACTAACCGTTTTACTTTTAAAGTAAACGCTAAGGCAAATAAGTTGCAGATTAAACAAGCTATTGAGCAAATGTACGGTGTTAACATCGTATCATTAAACACAATGGTTGTTGTTGGTAAGACCAAAACCAGAAACACTAAAAGTGGTTTAGTGAGCGGTCGTAGCCCTAAATACAAAAAAGCTATCGTTACTCTTAAAGACGGAGAAACAATAGATTATTACGCAAATATTTAATTTAAATAGAATATAATAATAACTATGGGCTTAAGAAAATTTAAACCAGTTACTCCGGGTACTCGTTTTAGAGTAGGCGCAAGCTTTACGGAGATTACCGCAACCAAGCCCGAAAAATCATTGGTTGTATCTTCTAAAAAATCAGGAGGTCGTAACAATACAGGTAAAATGACTATGCGCTACATGGGCGGTGGTCACAAAAAATCTTTCCGTTTAATCGATTTTAAACGCGATAAGTTTGATATCCCTGCAACAGTTGCTACTGTTGAGTACGATCCAAATCGTACTGCACGCATCGCATTATTACATTATGCAGATGGTGAGAAACGTTACATTATTGCTCCAGAAGGATTGCAAGTTGGACAAACAGTTATTTCGGGTGATAAAGCTACTCCAGAAGTAGGTAATACTTTGAGATTAGCTAACATTCCGTTGGGATCTATTATCCACAACTTGGAAATCCATCCAGGAAAAGGAGCTCAGTTAGCTCGTAGCGCAGGTTCTTATGCGCAATTAGCAGCCAGAGATGGAAAATATGCAACGATTAAAATGCCGTCGGGTGAAACTAGATTAATCTTAGTTACTTGTTTAGCTACTATTGGTGCGGTTTCTAACTCAGACCATGCAAATGAGGTATTAGGTAAAGCAGGTCGTAACCGTTGGATCGGTCGTCGTCCTCGTACTCGTCCGGTAGCGATGAACCCTGTTGATCACCCAATGGGTGGTGGTGAAGG
>DDEP01000230.1 GCA_002336465.1 Pedobacter sp. UBA1951 | reverse complement strand
GAATTTTTTGCCGATACAGAACAAGAAGTAGAAGCCAAAACATCGGCATTGATTGCCGATTTGAAAGCTGCCGGACTGGGTTATGCTTATCCGATCGTAAAAGGTAGCAAGCAAACTAAATTAGCTTGGGATGTACGAAAAGCAGGATTGGGATTGATCAGAAACTTGCCCGGCGATACACAGCCTGTAAACCTGATTGAAGATTGTGCGGTATCGCCCGAAGATTTGCCGGCTTATGTAGAAGATTTGCAGGAAGTGCTTAACCGCTACCATTTGCATGCTTCTTACTACGCCCATGCAGGTGCGGGAGAATTGCATATAGAGCCTATGATCAACCTAAAAACCAGCGAAGGGAAAGAGGTATTTAGGCAAGTGTTGAAAGAAACGGCACAATTGGTTAAAAAATACAATGGCTCTTTAAGTGGCGAACACGGCGACGGACGTTTACGTGGTGAATTTATCAAAGATGTGCTGGGTAAAGAGGTTTATGCTTTATTAAAGGATGTTAAAAACCTGTTTGATCCGGTGGGCATATTCAATGCGAATAAAATTGTAAATACACCACCAATGAATGAGTTTTTGCGTTACAAAGCTGATCAAAAAATCAAGCCGATAAAAACCATTTTTGATTTCAGTAAGAGCGAAAACATATTACGTTTAACAGAGAAATGCTCGGGATCTGGCGATTGCCGAAAAACCCATGTAACGGGAGGCACGATGTGCCCATCGTATATGGCTACCCGACAAGAAAAAGATACTACTAGAGCCAGAGCCAATATATTAAGGCAATTTTTAACCAATTCTACACAAGAAAATCCGTTTAACCATAAAGAAATTAAAGAGGTAATGGATTTGTGCCTGAGTTGTAAAGGCTGTAAATCAGAATGTCCGTCTAGTGTAGATGTAGCCAAATTAAAAGCAGAGTTCTTGCAGCATTATTACGATGCCAACGGTGTACCTTTCAGGGCAAGAATGATTGCCAACTTTACCAAGACACAACAACTGGCAACACTTTTTCCGAGTTTGTATAACACCTTGATCACAAATAGTTTTACTTCAAAGCTGATCAAAAAAACCGTTGGTTTTGCTACAGGTAGGTCGTTACCTAAAGTAGGAAAAACCACTTTGCGCAGTTGGAAGAAAAAGCATGATAAAGAAGCTGTAGCGCAACCTAAGAATAGAAAGGTTTACCTCTTTTGTGATGAATTTACCAATTATAACGATGTTGAGATTGGAATTACCACTGTAAAGCTCTTGGAGAAACTGGGCTACGAAGTTGTTATTCCCCAACATGAAGAAAGCGGAAGAACTTATTTGTCTAAAGGCTTATTGAGGGATGCCAAAAAACTGGCCAACCAAAACGTTTCACTATTGGCCGAATTGATTTCTGAAGAAACACCATTACTGGGCATAGAACCTTCGGCATTGCTTACTTTTAGAGATGAATACCCCGAACTGGTTGATGAACATCTGGTAGAAAAAGCCAAGCATTTGGCTAAAAATGCCTTTTTAGTAGAAGAATTTTTACTGCAAGAGTTCGAAGCCAAACGCATCAATGCTTCATCTTTTACCCAAAAATCGCAACTGGTTAAACTGCATGGACATTGCTACCAGAAATCGCTGAATGCTTTAACGCCAACCGAAAAAATATTAGCCCTACCACAAAATTATACAGTAGAGCTTATTCCTTCTGGCTGTTGCGGTATGGCAGGTTCATTTGGTTATGAAGCTGATCATTATGAAGTTTCTATGAAAGTAGGCGAGCTGGTACTTTTACCTGAGGTAAGAAAGCAGGCTGCCGACACGATTATTGCAGCAGCAGGAACAAGCTGTCGCCATCAAATTAAAGATGGTACACAGCGTATAGCTCAACACCCCGTTGAGATTTTATGGGAAGCTTTGGTTTAGTTTAAAGTATCTTTCACTCCTAAAAAGAGTATTTGGATATTCTTTTTAGGAGTTTGTTGTTTATGCTTATATTGGCTTGAAATTATAAACCAAACGCTCTGATATGAAAATGATTAACGCCCTGATTACTCCCGTATAAGTTAGATTAATCTAACTTTCTTTCCTGTAATAAAGATAAAAAATTTTAAGAAATCGCTAAGCTTTCTATGTTTGATCGCTTTGGCCTTGAACATACTTAATCATCTAAAAGTTTAATTATATGCGTAAAAACTTACTTACCTCAGTATTGATCATCTTATTTGCTCATGTGGCATCAGCCCAGAACCTTCTGGATTTACAAGGCTGGAGCACCGGACAGGGTGCTACTAATTTTTTTGATAAATATGGCGACAATGCCGAGAACATACGCGAATGGGGCATAGGCCCACACGGTAACCGTGTAGTTCTGTGGAAGGCTGTGCCAGATGGTGGTAGTAATGCAGATGGTGGATGGGTAAGCGGTACTTTCAATATAAATTCTCAGATGATGTACCGCTACACGGTATGGATCAAGAAGACCAACTCAAATGATGGCGTAACTTTTTTTGGATGCCAAAATGCGCTATCATTATCAGATAATACTTTTTACAACAATGTTTATTTCTGGTATGGAAAACTGCCAGAATTAGATAAATGGTACCTGCTCGTGGGCTATATGCATGCCAATAATGATCCTTCAACAGAAAGCTATGGAGGGGTATACGATGGAGTTACGGGCAAAAAAGTGCTCAACGCAGTTGATTGTAGATTTCCAGCCGATGCTACCACGGGATACCATCGCGCTTATTTACATGATAATCCTAATGTAAATGACCGCCAGTATTTCTATGCGCCGCGTGTAGATCTGGTAAACGGTAATGAGCCTAGTATAGAAAGTTTGTTAGGGTTAGGGAATGCATCGAGCAATCTGAGCTATTTTTCGGGCAATGTAGGTATCGGTACTACTACCCCACAAGAAAAACTCTCTGTAAACGGCA
>DDEP01000033.1 GCA_002336465.1 Pedobacter sp. UBA1951 | reverse complement strand
ATGTAAGAGCTTGTGTGTCAAATTTTCGGATAGCATTTAGTCGATTTTTAATCATGGATACGGCTGCTTCCAGTTCTTTTTCGTTCATTGAAGCAAAGCCAAAACGAAAAGCATTTTCTGCTTCATCGGTTCGGGTAATCTTTAATTTAGAAATTTCATTTAATTGGTTAACCGGGTATTCAGGCAATAATTTTACCCAGATGGCCATTCCGCCAGATGGCAACGTATAAGAAATAAAGTTGTTTAAATGTGTTTTGAGTAAGGTATTTAAGCAATCTCTGCGTTGGTGGTAAACCTTCTTGGCTTTTTTTAGATGTCGTTTCAATTCTCCGCCAATGATCAAAGAAGCTAAGGCATTTTGCATATAGCCATCGCCTCCAACATCTATTATTTTTCTGAGTGCTACACATTGCGTTATAAAATTCTGAGGAGCTATCATAAAGCCCATACGCAACGATGGATCCAATATTTTGGAAAAAGAACCGATGTAGATTAAATTTCCGTTAGGATTACTGCTTGCCAAAGGCAGGTAAGGAGAGGAAGTGTAATGGTAATCATAATCGTAGTCATCTTCAATAATGGCAAAGGTATATTGTTGCGACAATGCCAATAATTTCATTCTTCGTTCAACACTTAGCGTTACGGTTGTGGGGTAGTGATGATGCGGAATTACATATACGGCAGTGATTTTTTTCTTTTTACAGATGCTTTCGATTGCGTCTGTGTCAATTCCGTTTTCGTCAACATTTACTTCGATTAGATTTGCACCAGTTTCTTTGAATGTTTTATTGGCAACCGGATAATTTGGTTTTCCTACAATAACGGTTGAATTTGCTTTAAGAAGCAATTGTGCCGCTAAGTAAATACTCATTTGCGCACCGTGACTAATGAGCATGTTTTCTGCCGTGATGTTTAAGCCTCTGGTTTCGGATAGATACTGTACCAAAGCTGTTCGCAATTTGGTGGTCCCTTGCTCAGTGCCGATATGAGCATTTTTTATCATATACCTTTTTGAAGTATAAGAACGATAGGTTTTCAATAATTCATCAATGGGCGATAAGCGCACATCGGGGTGTCCATCGTTGATCATGATTTCGGGAATATCAATAACATCATGCGTTTGTTCGGTTTCGCTAATGTTTTTAAAATAAAGACTGAAAGGTTTATCAAAAGATGTAAAATGGACTGTATCATCCCACTTTTGAGGTTTTAACGAGGGTATCCGTTCTGATACCAGTACATGTTTTCTCGGCACAATGGTTATCCAGTCTTGCGCATTTAATTCGTCATAAGCAGCAATCACCGTTTTTCGATGAACATGTAATGTCTTGGCCAATTCGCGGCTTCCGGGCAGTGGTGTTGCAGCTTTTAACACACCAGTTCTGATTGCGCTTATAATAGAAACAGCAATCTGTCTGTAAACAGGCTTCTTGCTACTCTTATCAATATTGATCATGTTTTCAAATGGAAGCATCTGGACTACTTTGTATGTGAAATCTGGAGCACAAATGTAGTCCTATTTAAAGATACTTTTGCCCTGTAAATCAAAAACAATTATTATAAAATGGATTATAAGATCAAGAAAGCAAGTTTAGAAGACTTAGATGAAACAGCCGAGTTATTTAACCTTTATCGTATTTTTTATCGTCAGGAATCGGATGTAGAAAAGGGAAAAACATTTTTAAAAGAGAGATTACTGAACAATGAATCTGATATTTTTTTAGCAATAGTAGAGGGCAAAGCTGTAGGTTTTGTACAGCTCTATAAGTTGTTTCACTATACCAAACTGCAAAAACAATGGTTGTTGAGCGATTTGTTTGTCCACCCAGAATACAGGAGCAAAGGATTATCTGTGGCATTAATTGATAGGAGTAAACAATGGTGTATAGAAACTGGTGCTTGTGGGTTGATGCTCGAAACGGAAAAAACAAACCAGATTGGTAATACGCTTTATCCACGCTGCGGGTTTGAGTATGATGGTGCACATAATTATTACCACTGGTGGAAATAAGTAAAGGGCGGTAAACATTGTTGTTTAGCGTTGCAAGGTCGGATGGCTGAGTGGTTAAGCAAGGGCACGCAATGCCTTTTACAGTGGTTCAAATCCATTTCCGACCTCAAATTGCAATCAAAATGCTTTAATCTTATAACATATAGATATTTTTGCTGCATTTAAAAATGATAAAAGATGAATGTTTTTGACCTGATCATCAATGATAAAGAAACGGTTGTTTTAGAAGATGTTTTTTTGCGTAAAGAAAATTACCAAAGTATAGAGCAACTGATCAAAGAGCATAAATATGTAAATGAGCTTACGCATTATGGATTGCCTGTAAACAATAAGATTTTATTGGAAGGAAATTCTGGATGCGGTAAAACCATGACCGCCAAAGCCATTGCCAATAAATTAGGTAAAAAAATACTGGTGCTTAACCTGAGCAATGTAATCTGCTCTCGTATTGGCGAAACATCGCAGAATATTAAACAAGTATTTGATAAGGCCGCAAAAGAACAATCTGTTTTATTTTTAGATGAGTTTGATCAGATTGGCAAGGCCAGAGGGAGCGAAGATAAAGATGTAGGAGAAATGAGAAGACTGGTAAACACTATCATTCAGTTGATAGATTATTTTCCGCC
>DDEP01000003.1:7630-21074 GCA_002336465.1 Pedobacter sp. UBA1951 | reverse complement strand
GCCGTTACGGTAGAAATGTCTGAAGCCGAAAGTCAAAATACCAACCCGAATACCGCCCTTTCAACTTTAAACGCTCAACGCTCAACTTACAAAGGTATGGCCTACATTGGACACAGACCTACCATTAATGGCATGACACGTAATATAGAAGTTAATATTTTTGATTTCAATAAAGAGATTTACGGACAGAACATTAAAATGAATTTCTTACATTTTTTAAGACCAGATGTTAAGTTTACCGGGCTCGATACTTTAGCCCAACAATTACAGGCAGATAAAGAAGCAACGCTTGCATTCTTTGAGGGCAAATAAGATTAAAACCTAGGTCATAATTGGTAATTTGCTTTTGTCAAGGCAGGTTTCATGCGCCAAAATGAGTATTTTTTCTTATATTGGGGCAATGAGAGGTTTATTTGTTGTAATCTGTTTTTTTCTTTTACAAGGTTTTACAATAAGCAAGACCGGCTCTTTTTCATTAGATGAAACTCATCTTGTTAAGCTCAGCACACAAAAGTTTTTTACACCAGCCAAAAACCTCCCAGGCACAAGCAGGAAAAAATTCTCGCCTATAAATCAACATAAGATAGGCAATAAAACACATTTTCATATTCAGCAGATTAGCGATGAACTTGAGCTGAATGCTGCTTATAAACGAAACTGGTTTATCTACACTGAACAAAAAATCCGTACAATTTTTAAGTTTAATTTTAGGTTTCAATATATCTTTAATCATTTATATCCTAAACACGTTTTTTGGTGATTTTTCTCTCGTATATACCTGTGATTAAAATCTTATACGCTAAAAAACTTTATCAATGACACACTTACCCGTACTTATTGCCGATTTAGGTCTTATACTTGCCGCAGGTGGCATTACCACCATTATTTTCAAAAAAATTAAACAACCCTTGGTGTTGGGCTATATTTTAGCCGGACTGTTGGTTGGCCCTCATTTTAAGTTTGTACCTACTGTTTCAGATAACGAGAACATTACGATCTGGGCCGAAATAGGTGTTATCTTCTTGCTCTTTAGCTTAGGGCTCGAATTCAGTTTTAAAAAACTCGTAAAAGTTGGAGGCTCATCTTCCATTACAGCTCTTGTAGAAATTATAGGCATGAGCATTATTGGTTACTTTGCCGGTAAATTAATGGGTTGGCAAACTATGGATAGCATATTTTTAGGTGCTGTACTTTCCGTTTCTTCTACAACCATTATTATAAGAGCTTTTGAAGAATTAGGAGTTAAACATAAAAAATTTGCCAATCTAGTTTTCGGAGCGCTTATTGTTGAAGATCTTGCAGCCATCCTCATCATGGTTTTATTAACCACTTTGGCCGTAAGTCAGCAATTTGCAGGAGCAGAAATGTTCAGTTCTATTTTAAAACTTGGTTTCTTTTTAGTGCTATGGTTTTTGGGAGGTATTTTTATCATCCCTACTTTTTTAAAATACACCAAGAAACTAATGAATGATGAAACCCTGCTCGTGGTTTCGCTTGCCTTATGCCTAAGTATGGTGCTATTGGCCGTTAAAGTAGGTTTTTCTGCTGCTTTAGGTGCTTTTATTATGGGTTCTATCTTGGCAGAGACTACATTTGCCGAAAAAATAGAGCATCTTACCAAATCTGTAAAAGATCTTTTTGGGGCTATATTCTTTGTGTCTGTAGGTATGCTTATAGATCCAAATATCTTATTGCAATACTGGCAGCCGGTTCTTATCATTACGGGTGTAACTATTGTAGGTAAACTGATCACTACCGGTGGTGGTGCTTTAATATCTGGGCAACCTCTAAAAACCTCGGTACAAACTGGTATGAGCTTAACACAGATTGGCGAGTTTTCGTTCATCATTGCCACCTTAGGCCTCACTTTAAAAGTTACCAGCGATTTTCTATATCCTATTACAGTAGCTGTATCTGCCATAACCACATTTACTACACCATACCTGATCAAGTATTCAGAAAATTTCTATAATGCATTAACCAAAATATTACCGGCAAGATGGTTGCGCGGCATAGATAAATACTCTTCAAGTACAGAAGGGATTACCACTACCAGCGACTGGAAAATCCTGTTGAAATCTTATCTGATCAATTTGGTTGCACACAGTGTTATCTTAGTGGGCATCATCTTACTTTCTACCAAATACCTTTATCCTTTCATCAGCAACAATATTGCAGATGGCAATAGAGGAATCATCATTAGTCTTATACTGATATTGTTCTTAATGAGCCCATTTTTATGGGCACTCGCTATAAGACGTGTTTCCCGAAAAGCTTATTCTCATTTATGGCTGAACAAAAAATATACCCGTGGACCTCTGGTAGCTCTTGAGCTATTCAGGATTTCGTTGGCTGTTTTATTCGTTTCTTTGGTAATTGTACAGTTTTACGAGACTTGGATTGCTGTAGCTACGGCTATAACTCTAATTGTAGGTGGTATGGTTATTTTTAACCAACGTTTACAAAGCTTTTATGAACGTATGGAAAGCCGCTTTCTGGGCAATCTTAATGCACGTGAAGAAGCCAGCAAACAACCTGAAATTTTACCTTGGGATACGCATTTACTAGAACTTACTGTGGCTCCTGAATCTGAAATGGTGGGGCAGACTTTGATAGATCTTTCTATAAGGGAAAAATACGGGATCAACATTGCATTGATCGAACGTGGTAAGATTATGATTCCTACGCCTAAACCTACAGAAAGGCTTTATCCCAATGATAAGGTATTGGTAATTGGAACAGATGATCAATTGAGCTCGGTTAAACCTTTATTTGAGGGTAGTGGTATAATGGTAGATGAGAACATCTTTCCTAAACATGATATGGCCCTCCAAAAAATTGTGGTAAATAGTAAATCTCCCGTATATGGGCAAAGCATTCGTAACTCGGGCATAAGAGAAAAAACACAAGGGTTAGTGGTAGGCATTGAACGTAAAGACCAACGCATTTTAAATCCACCTTCAGACTTTGTTTTTGATAACGAAGATATTGTATGGGTGGTGGGAAACAACAAAAAAATAGCTGAATTGTTAAAATAAAACCTAATCAGGATTGTCTTGTTGAAACAGTCCTGATTGTATATCACAAACTTTAGCAAAACATGAAAAAGGTTAATGCAGATAAAGCTCAGTTCTTGGATGAAATGATAGATTACTGGAAGGCAGAAGACCTTATTGATGATCAAACTGCAAATGGCCTCCAAAAAAGCTTTGTATCTAAAAGTTTCGATTGGAAGAGACTTGCCAAATATTCTTTTTGGATTGCATTAGCCTGCTGTTTTATTTCATTAAGTGCTTTGTTACTGGATGAAAAATTATTAAAGTACTTAAAAAAGCTTTATGACACACCCGATGTAGTCATCAGCTTGCTTTCTGCAATTGGAGCTGCTGTAGCTTATTATTTTGGCCTAAAATTTAAACAGGCAAAACCTCAGAATATATTTAGCAACGAAGCCTTGATCCTTACAGGTGTTATACTTACAGCAAATGCTATTGCCTATCTGGGAAAATCATTGGATAAACAATCTGGTCATTTTTCATTGCTTATTTTATTTGCCCTGTTGCTTTATTTATTGCTAGCCTATAAATTCAAGTCTGTTTTAATCTGGCTGTTCTCTATGCTGGTAGCAGGCATTTGGTTTGGTACAGAAACCGCTTACTTATCAAACTACGGTGGTCATTTTATAGGTTTGGGCTATCCTTTGCGTTATGTAATTTTTGGGGCAATTATTATCCTCATTTCAAGATGGATAAAAGACAGTAAAATCAGTTTGTTTTATGAGGTAACCTATTTTAGCGGATTGCTGTATTTTTTTATGGCTCTGCTCTTTCTGTCTATCTTTGGAAATTATGACAGTTTTGAAAAATGGCATAGCGTAAGACAATACAGTTTATTTTATTGGGCTATTTTATCGGCAGGATTTTGTTTATCTGCCATTTTCTACGGCTTAAAATATAACGACAAGATGGCTCGCGAATTTGGGCTTATTTTTCTTTTCATCAATCTTTATATACGCTATTTCGAGTATTTTTGGGATAACCTGCATAAGGCTATCTTCTTCTTGATTCTAGGCCTATCTTTTGTTTTAATAGGTCGAAAAGCAGAAAAAATCTGGAACCTTGAGTTTATCAAAAAGAATTAAGCTTTCTCTTTTAGTTTAGCGCAGATAGATGACAACTTGTTTAATAATCAGATAAGCCGCAAGTACATACAGAAAGATTGCGATACTTTTATTGATCAGCCTACTGCTTAAAGCGAATTTTTCCTGTATATAACGGGCAAAATGCGCATAGCCGTAAAGTGCCAATCCCGATCCCAAACCTGAGCCAATGCTAAATATCACTAAAGAAAGATAATCTACAGCTATCCATTCATGGAGGATTACATAATTACCAAAGAATAACCAAAATGGAATTTGCACAGGATTTAGCACCCCTAAAAGCAAACCATATAAAGTACTGCCTCTTTTACTGCCATCTTCTTCTTTGGTTACGGGAACTTTATTACGGTTTTTCCATGTTATAGTAGCCATTACCAAGAACAAGCTAATCATAAAGGCATCAACAAATGTACTGACCCGCACATCGCTAACTTTGCTATCTATATTTACATCGCTAGATACCCAACGGGCAAACCGCATCATACCAAAAGTAAAAACCACCTCTACACATGAAAACGCAATGATAAAAGACCATGCCTGACGCATGCCTTTATTGATGGCAATTTTGGCTACGGTAAGGTTAATATTACCTGGGGGTATATAACCCATAGCGTTTATGATTATGCCTAAAAATAATGTCAAAATGAGCATATCCCGCGAAGTTAAGGTTTCAAATGCGCTTTTAAAAATTGACCTGTATAAGATTTTTCAACGTTCAGCAGATCTTCTGGTTTTCCTTCAAAAACAATATCTCCGCCTTTATCTCCTCCTTCAGGGCCAATATCAATTATCCAATCAGCGCATTTGATCATATCCATGTTATGTTCAATAACAATTACGGTATTTCCCTGCTCTATTAAAGTATTTAAAGCTTTTAATAATTTATTGATATCGTGAAAATGTAATCCTGTAGTAGGTTCATCAAAAATAAAAACTGTTTTTTCGGCCTGATGTCCCTTGATCAGAAAAGAAGCCAGCTTTATACGTTGTGCTTCCCCGCCTGATAAGGTATTTGACGACTGGCCTAAATGTACATAGCCTAAACCCACATCAACCAAAGGTCTTAGTTTGTTTAATATTTTGGTCTCTTTTGCAAAGAAATCAACAGCTTCATCAATGGTCATATCTAATATATCAGACACATTTTTATCCTGATATGTTACATCCAAAACTTGCTGTTTAAATCTTTTTCCTCCACAGGCTTCGCAAGGCAAATAAATATCTGCCATGAACTGCATTTCAATCTTTACTTCTCCTTCGCCCTGACAAACATCACAACGCCCTCCTTCTACATTAAAAGAGAAAGCGGCAGGTTTTAATCCATTGGCTTTGGCCGCTGGCAGGTTAGCAAACAAAGTACGGATATCGTCCCAAGCTTTTACATAAGTTACCGGATTAGAACGCGATGAACGTCCTATTGGGTTCTGATCTACCAGCTCTACCTGTCCTACCAATTCAATACCGCCAAAAATCCCATCGTAAGCTCCAGTTTGCTCTCCTGCATAATTACCAATGGCCTTTTGCAAAGCAGGATATAAGATACGCTTAACCAAACTGGTTTTTCCTGATCCAGAAACACCCGTTACACAGGTAAAAATGCCCAAAGGAAATTTAACGTTGATATTTTTAAGGTTATTTTCACGAGCTCCTTTAATAAGGATATGGTCTCTCCACTCCCTGCGTTTTGCAGGAACTGGAATTTCTGCTCTTCCCGATAAATAGTTGCCGGTTAAAGAGTTCTTATCTTTTAGAATTTCATTAAAAGTACCACTAAAAACAAGATTACCTCCATGCGTGCCCGCTTCAGGGCCAATATCTATGATATGGTCTGCAGCTCGCATCATTTCTTCCTCATGCTCTACCACCAAAACTGTATTGCCTACATTACGTAACGATTGCAGAACGCCGATGAGCCTGTGGGTATCGCGTGGATGTAAACCTATGCTCGGTTCATCAAGCACATAAACAGAACCTACCAAGCTACTTCCCAATGAAGTTGCCAAATTGATACGTTGGCTTTCCCCTCCAGATAAAGTATTAGATAAACGATTTAAAGTCAAGTAACCCAACCCCACATCATTCAAATATTGAATCCTGTTCTTAATTTCGGCCAGTAATCTTTTAGCTATTTTTTGTTCAGATTCATTCAACTTTATCTCATCAAAGAATTTAAGCAGATCAGCAAGTGGCATCAACACCAGATCTAATATAGATTGTCCGTTCACTTTTACGTACGAAGCATCTTTACGCAGACGCGTACCCTTACAATCAGGGCACTTAGTTTTGCCACGGTAACGAGATAACATTACCCGATATTGGATTTTATAAGTTTGTTCTTCAAGCTCGTGAAAAAATTGATCTAACCCTGCAAAATATTCATTGCCTGTCCACAACAATCGTTGTTGTGCGGCACTCAATTCACTATAAGGTCTGTGAATTGGAAAATCGAATTTCCCAGCATTCTTAATCAGTCGTTTTAACCACTCTCCCATTTTCTCGCCACGCCACGGAGCAATAGCGCTATCATAAACACTTTTGCTCTTATCGGGAATGACCAAGTCTTCATCAATCCCAATTACGCTACCAAAACCTTCGCAACGCTTACAAGCACCGTAAGGATTGTTAAAACTAAAGAAATTAGGTGTTGGTTCTTCAAATTTAAGTCCATCTAATTCAAAGCGATCAGAAAAGTGATAGGTTTGCCCATCGTGCTCTATATAGCAGTCGCCTTTACCTTCAAAAAAGGCCGTCTGAACTGAATCTGCAATACGACTTAAAGTTTCATCATCATTATTGATCGTAATCCTATCGATAATGATTTTAACAATATCCGTATCATTTAAAGTAAAGTCTTTAATATCGATGTCTTCTAGAATATCTTCTATTTTCCTGATTTTTTGATCAAAATAGACCCTTAAAAAACCTTTTTGCAATAAAACAGCTAGTTCTTCTTTTAATGTTCTGTTGTTGTGCGGATGCAAAGGAGAAAAAACAGTAATCGTTTCATCGTTACCTAATTTAACCGCAAAATCTACTACGCTACTTACGGTATCTCTTTTTACTTCGTTACCTGATATTGGCGAAAATGTTCTGCCTATTCTCGCATAAAGTAATTTAAGGTAGTCGTAAATTTCTGTAGAAGTACCTACTGTAGAACGTGGATTTGAAGTAATCACTTTCTGCTCAATAGCTATTGCAGGCGCTATACCTTTGATATAATCTACATCAGGTTTATTCATACGCCCCATAAACTGCCTTGCATACGATGAAAGGCTTTCTACGTAGCGCCTCTGCCCTTCAGCATATAAAGTATCAAAAGCTAAACTCGATTTACCCGAGCCTGATAAGCCAGTGATAATAACTAATTTATTTTTTGGGATGGCAACGTCTATATTTTTTAGATTATGTACTCTTGCCCCTTTTATGATGATATTCTTGTGTGGATCTTTTTCTGTTTCCTTACTCATAGGTAACCCTTTGCGGTAATTTACAAAGATAATATCTTTTGCAATTCGGCCCTTATTATTCGATATTTTAGAAGAGGTTAAATTACGGCTTTAGGTTAGTTAAAACTTAAAAAAACTATTTTTTTGAGGTTATACCCTAGATTAATTAACACTCTTTTTTGGAATTTAAGACAAAGTCAACAACGTGTAAAATTCTATACTACAAACAGTTACAAATCAGGCAAAATCCTATGTTTTTGTAAGGTCTTTATAACTATTCGCATTTTTTAACATAAAATTTGTTGTTTTTTCGCAAAAAAACCTTTCTTTTGAAAATATAACACAAATTTAACATTCTAAAAACAATAATAGGAGAGCATTTATAGGTTAAACATCTACGCGTTTATTCATTTAACATTTGAGTTTTAATATGCGCACGCCTATAAGGATTGGTGAAGCAAGCGATCATGATTTAGTAACGTTCTATATAAACGGCAACGAATCTGCTATTGAAGAATTGCTTCGAAGACATAAGACAAAAGTTTATACTTCTATTTATTTACTGGTCAAAGATCAGTATCTGGCTGAAGATATTTTTCAGGATGCTTTTATTAAGGTAATTAATACCCTACGCAGCGGCAGGTATAACGAAGAAGGTAAGTTTTTACCTTGGGTTATGCGTATTGCGCACAACTTGGTAATAGACTATTTCAGAAAAGAAAAACGGTCGCCTACCGTTACAAGCGCCGATGGCACTACAGATGTACTTAACTTTATACAGATACATGAAGAAAGCGCCGAAGAACGCATGTTAAGGGAACAAACCCATGCTGATTTACGCGTAATGATCCACCGTTTACCTGACGAACAAAAAGAAGTGCTGATTATGCGCCATTACGCAGATCTGAGTTTTAAAGAAATTGCAGAATTAACTGATGTAAGCATCAATACCGCATTGGGACGTATGCGTTACGCTTTGAGCAATTTGCGTAAAATGATGAACGTAAAGGAGCTGAGCAACAGCAAGACAAATCTTTAATTTACAACGAAATAAAGTTCATACCATAAAGCTGCATATAATATGCAGCTTTTTTATTAAATTTAAATTAGCTGACTAATTCGTTAATTATTTTTTATAATCAGCATAAAATAAACCCCTAACACAGGCGTTTAAATAATAGTTTAACTTTAAAAGATTATTGCGTATGACAAAAACCTCTACCCAAACAAACTTTACTGAACAGACAATAACTCAAAGTACAATTATTGTTGATCATCAAATGAATGAAGAGCATTTTTACGAAAACATTAAGTCTAGGTTGAATGAGCTGAAAAAGGATCCTTCTGATGAAAGCATCGCCAAGATATTAAAGCATGCCCAGCTCAAGTAAAGAAAAAACCGGTTTAAAGACCGGTTTTTTTATGAATGCTTAGCTTGTTGCAATTGCTATTTCTCATCAGGAACAAAACGCATTGAAATAGAATTTACACAATGACGGGTATTTTTCTTGGTGAACATCTCTCCTTCAAATACGTGGCCTAAGTGGCCTCCGCATTTGGCGCAAACTATTTCGGTACGCTGACCATCTGCATCGGGAATGCGTTTAACCGCTCCTTTAATTTCATCATCAAAAGCAGGCCATCCGCAGTGCCCATCAAACTTGGTTTCTGAACGGTACAAAGGTGCGTTACATCTTTTGCAGAGGTAAGTTCCTTTCTCAAAAAATTTATCGTACTTGCCTGTGCCCGGATATTCTGTTCCTTTGTTTACAATTACGTACTCTTCTTCTGGGGTTAACTTATTCCATTCCATCTTTTTAGTCATTTTATGAGGTGTGGTCTCGTTATTCTGTTTTTGTGCGCAAGCTGCAAGGTTTGTACCCAAAAATAACAAACCCATAATTACCATGCTATTTAAAATTGATTTCATCTGTAAATAAACTTTAAACATAAACGCATTTTTTAGCCAAAGATTTTAAGTTATAGCTAATTACGTGTTAAACAAATGTAATCATTAAACGTTTGATATTTTTCACGCATAAGTAAGGAATGTAAAAATCATTTTTTTACTTAAGCAAATTATAACCTTTCATACTCTTGTCTATATTTCCAAGTGCGGCCATCCAAAAACGCAATAATCATAAAAGCACCTGATCTATGGTTAACAACATCAAATATCAGATTACCATTCGTAGTTTTGGTCATCCTTGTCTTCTTAATATCAATGGCTCCTGCTAAATAGGGTATAATTACGAAGCCAACATTTTTATTTTTAAGATATAAATAACCATCCTTTTTCAATTTAACCCGGATATTACGTACTCTGATCGTTTTCCCATTTTCTATGTAACTAATTTTAGCCTGTTTATCGTTTATAATATCTAAATCAAAGCGATAAGTGCTATTGCTATCTAGTTTTAAAGTATCCTTGAGGAGTTTTCTATCTATTTCAGTTAAAAAATTGTTATATAACCGAGTGTTCTTGGGGTATTTTTTAAAGATACTATCGGCATTAACTTGCGATATTTGATAGCTACCACTTAATTCTTTTACATTCTCCTTATTGAGCATATAGGGATTTTGCTCTTTACGTTCGAATGTAACGCAGCTTTGCATACCAATGACCAACAACACACACGAAAATATATGCTTCATTTTCAGCATCTTCATCTCACTTTAATTTTTTAAGGCATTTTAAAAATAGGAAATAAAGGTTCTTAAACAAAAAAGCGCTCCGTAGTGGAACGCTTTTCTATTTATTTTTATTGCTGAGCTTATTTTTTCAACAAAGCAGCCATAGCAGCACCAATTTCTGCAGGGCTCTCTACTACTGTGATACCACACTCACGCATGATTTTCATTTTTGCAGCGGCAGTATCATCAGCACCACCAACAATAGCACCTGCGTGGCCCATTCTACGTCCCGGAGGCGCAGTTTGACCAGCGATGAAACCTACTACTGGTTTAGTACCATNNTCCATACCTCCACCAATCTCACCAATCATGATGATACCTTCAGTTTCTGGATCATTCATTAATAATTCAACAGCTTCTTTAGTTGGGGTACCAATAATTGGGTCGCCACCAATACCAATAGCTGTAGTAATACCTAAACCTGCTTTTACTACTTGATCTACCGCCTCATAGGTTAAAGTACCTGATTTAGAAACCACACCTACATTACCTTTTTTGAAGATAAATCCAGGCATGATACCAATTTTGGCTTCATCAGCAGTGATGATACCCGGACAGTTAGGGCCAATTAAACGGCTATCTTTATCTGAAAGGTAAGATTTTACCGCGATCATATCTTTGGTAGGGATACCTTCAGTAATACAAACAATTACTTTAATTCCAGCCTCAGCAGCTTCCATAATGGCATCAGCTGCAAATGGAGGTGGTACGAAAATAATAGATACATCTGCGCCAGCTTTATCAACCGCATCTTTAACCGTGTTAAAAACAGGTCTGCCTAAATGTTCCTGACCGCCTTTGCCGGGAGTTACACCACCAACTACGTTTGTACCGTAAGCTATCATTTGCTCAGCATGGTAAGTACCCTCGTTACCGGTAAACCCCTGAACAATTACTTTAGAATTTTTATTTACTAAAACACTCATTGTATCTATATTTTTGTGCAAACTTAAGCTAATTGCGATATAATGTCAAATGCAAAATCCAGTTTTTTGTATTAATGGCTTTACTGAAAACTTAATTAGGTCAAAAAAACATCTATATATGGCTAAAAGCTTACAAAATACTTCTTTAACATATCACCTTCTACCAAACAAACATTTGATTTTAAGAGTCGTACAACTTCATTTTGAGTTCTCATTTAATCTTCATAACTCTACTTATACATCGCTTTAGATTTACTTTATCTATATTTGCACCTATAATCAGCCCATGTTAGGAATGTATAAATTGAGATATATTTTACTTTGCATTGTTCTTTTAGGCTTTGGCTGTAAAAGAGAAAAGTTAGACGATCAGCAGTTTGTACAAAAATACCTGACCGGAAAATGGTCTACATCTTTTTATGTAAAGATAGACTTAGAAAACGGAGATACCGTGCGTAAGGATACCGTTAAGTTTACACCTGCCGATACGGTTTTCTTTACACCTTCGCAAAAGTTTGTAAAGCATAATGATAGTATCGGTTTTCAAATAGATGCTGCCGGTGAGAACATTACGTTTATGACCAATCCCGACAGCACTTGGTATATTCCTTATGTAAGAACTACTAATTTTAAACTGATCCACATCCGCAAAGTAGTTTCAGGTAGCGACATTTTCTACCACAAAATAGAGCAGCAGTTCAATAGATAAACCAAGGCTTGATTTCAAATACATCGCCATTCATAAACAGATTTAACTATAACCTTACTATACAAGGGTTTTGAAGTATTTCTGTTTCACATTTCTTTTTTAGTGAACAAATGATTAAATTCACATCTAACTGACAGTTAACACAATAACCATAAGCCGTAACGTTCCACAGGCTATAAATGAGGAGATTTATTAATTTTTTAACGCCAGTCTCATGAATACAAACTTTCATTTACTTTCCAGAATGGAAATGAAAAAAGTTTTGGGAGGAATAGGGCCAGATAAGCCGCGTTGCAATGAAATGTGCAATCCATTTACCTCCAACCCAGAAGTTACTTGCGTCTCTGAATGCGGAGACTGCAGACGTGCTGAAGCAAGCTTATACGTTTGCATGGTACCACTTGATGAAAAATAATGCTTAAGAATAAGTGCTGTATAATTTAGAAACTATGCTGCACTTGTTCTTTATATCTCGCAAAAATTAATCTTTTGCAATCCCTACAGACGAAAACTGCAATTCATAAAGTTTTTTATAATAGCCGTTTAACTTCAAAAGCTCTTGGTGCGTTCCCTTTTCCTTGATTTCTCCTTTATCTAAAACAATGATCTGATCGGCTTTTTGTATGGTTGATAAACGGTGTGCGATCACAATAGATGTACGCCCATGCATAAGGTTTTCTATGGCATGTTGTATCATCAGCTCTGTTTCTGTATCTACAGATGAAGTGGCTTCGTCTAATACCAAGATGGCAGGTTTATAAACTAGTGCCCTGATAAAAGAAATCAATTGAGCCTGTCCGGCAGAAAGCGTTGCGCCACGCTCCATCACATTGTAGTGGTAAGCTCCTGGCAAACGTTCAATAAATTCATGAGCGCCAACTTTTTTTGCAGCTTGTATGACCTCTTCCAAAGAAATATTGGGGTTGTTTAAGGTAATGTTGTTAAAGATGGTATCAGAAAACAAGAATACATCTTGAAGCACTGTAGCTATTTTACTTCTCAAATAGCCCAACTCGTATTGTTTTATATCAACACCATCGATGGTTACAGTACCTCTTTGAATTTCATAAAACCTGTTTAGGATATTGATGGTTGAAGATTTACCTGCGCCAGTAGCACCTACTAAAGCAACGGTTTGCCCGGCTTTAACTTCAAAGGTAATATTTCTTAAAGCATATTCATCTTCTGCTACTTCTGTATCTTGGTTATAGCTAAACCATACATCGTTAAATTGGATATGTCCGTTAAGATGCACAGGTTTCAATGTACCTTCATTAACAGTGGTTTCCTTAGTATCTAACACGCTGAATATGCGGTCTGCACCTACCATTCCCATTTGCAGGGTGTTAAATTTATCTGCCAGCTCACGTATTGGCCTAAACAACATATTGATATACATGATAAAGGCGGTAATTACACCCGGCTCTACATCTAAGGGTTTTAACAATACATTTTTAGACCCATACCATATCAGCAAGCCTAAAGACATCGCAGAAATGAGCTCTACAAA
>DDEP01000003.1:0-7591 GCA_002336465.1 Pedobacter sp. UBA1951 | reverse complement strand
CTGATATGTTCTTGTAAAAAAGTATTGAGGTTAGAAACTTCGGCCCTTACTTCTTGAAATGCTTTTTTGATTGCCCGCTGAAAGATACGGGTAGCAATAATCAAAAGTGGCATAGGCAACAATACCACTAAGGTAAGCTCCCAATCTATATATATCATTACACCAACGACTACAATTACCTGTAGCATATCGCCAATCATGGCAATCAATCCTTCTGAAAAGATATCGGCAATCGTCTCTAAATCAGAAACTGTTCTAGTGATCAATTGTCCTATGGGAGTTCTGTCAAAATATTTGAGCCGTAGCCGAGAAATATGGTTAAATACATTTATACGCAAGTCTCTTATAACCGACTGCCCCAAAGTATTGGTAAGTAAAGTATGTAGGTATTGAAAAACGGTTTGCAGCAACAATAATATGAACGCTAAGATGCTCATTTTGATCAAACCATTGTAATCTGCCTTTAAAATGTACTGATCTAAAGTATAGCCCACCAAAAACGGTCTTACGGGAGCCAAAGCCGCTAAGATTAGCGTTAGCACAACTGACCATACAAAAATGCTCTTATAAGGTTTTACGTACGTAAATACACGTTGTAATAAGTTTACATTAAAAGCATCTCCGGTAACTTTAGACATGAGGCAAGAAAGAATTAAATTTTAACGAGATATGTTTCAAATTTAAGGCAAATGCTTAAAAAGAAAAAGGTATCCAGAAATATATTGAACATTTACCGGATACCTTAAGCTCTATGATATGATGGGTATTAAACGCCCTTTTTGCTAGTCATATTAGCTTTTTTAGCTGGTGCCGAAGCTTTGCTTGTAGGTGCTTTGGCATTTGTTGGCTTTGCTTTTGGTGCTTTAGTTTTTGTTTCTGCCTTGGCTTTAAGCTCTGATTTCTCTTCAGTTTTTGGAGCTTCTGCTGCCTCTTCTACTTTTTCTGTAAACAAAGGCAAATCTTTTAATTGGTGGTACCAAGCCAAGATTTTCTTCATATCTGAAGCATAAACTTTTTCTTGATCATGGTTAGGCGCAACCTCTAAGAAAAATTTTCTAAGCGTTGTACCATCAGCTTTTGCATCAGGTATTGCTGTTTTGGTTTTTGAAATAGATCCCAGAACATCCGAAAGTTTAATTTCTTCTTCTTCGCCATAAACAGTAATATCTTCTAACGACGCTAATTTTGTGTTAGCCAAATTCGCAACAATTTTTAGCTTTTGCTCATCAAGACCTTCTAAAACATATCCTGCTTTATTTTGACCGATTAATTTAAATAACCCTGGCCGGCCAGAAACAGCTACAATTCCTCTTAAATTCATATGATTTGGATATTAATCTTCTATTACTTCAATTGTTAAAATTTTGTCGCCTTGACGAATATCATCAACAAGATCAACATTTTCAACCACTTTACCAAAGCAGGTATGGTTTCTGTCTAAATGAGCTGTGTTATCTCTACTGTGGCAAACAAAGAACTGTGAACCTCCAGTATTTCTTCCGGCATGCGCCATAGATAAAACACCACGATCATGGTATTGGTTATCGCCTGTTAATTCACAATCAATTTTATAACCCGGACCACCTGTGCCCGGTATGCCTGTAGCACCTTCTTTAGAGTTTGGACAACCGCCCTGTATTACAAAATTAGGAATTACACGATGGAAAGTAACTCCATCATAAAATCCTTCTTTAGCTAGTTTTTTAAAATTGGCAACTGTATTGGGAGCGTCTTTTTCATAAAACTCAACAACCATGTTACCTTTTTCAGTTTTTATAATCGCTTTACTCATAATCTTTTTTTAAGGTTTCAAATTTAGCAATTTGCCTGATATATGCCATCAAATAAAAATATCATCATATCATTTAATAATTTTTAACGTTTTTAACATACATAAATTTTAAATACGGCCTTTTTTACGTTATTTTTAGCTTCAACACTTTATCATGGCTTTTAAAAAATTAGGTTTATGGCTGTTTCTCATGACCGCCGCTGTAATAGGTAGAGCTTCTTCTATCCTTATTTACATGGATGAAGACCAAAAAAATCATCTTAAAGCTTATGGTATTGCCTATTGGACTATCAAAAACCAGATAGAAGTAGACTGGCTGCTAAATTACCGGGGTGGAAGTTTTCTGATCAAATACGCCAAGCCTGTTGAGGATGAATGTAAGATAAGAGGAATTTCGTATGAGATTTTAGCAGACGGCAAAGTAACCTCCATATTAAACGAGATCAACAAGCCTGATGTTAATATGGAAATGGTAAAATTAGAAAAAGCTCCTAAAATTGCTGTTTATTCTCCTAAAAGTAAGCTACCTTGGGATGATGCCGTAACCTTGGTACTTACTTATGCTGAAATACCTTATGAAGTAATTTATGATGACGATATTTTAAAAGACAAACTTGTTTCGTACGATTGGCTGCATTTACATCATGAAGATTTTACGGGTCAGTACGGAAGATTCTGGGCGGGCTATCAAAATGCAAAATGGTACCAAGACGATGTAAAATACCAAGAAGAGGCTGCTAAAAGAAATGGATTTAAAAAAGTATCGGAGATGAAATTGGCCGTTGCCAAGCGCATTAAAGAATATTGCGTAGGCGGAGGATTTTTATTTGCCATGTGCTCCGGTACAGATAGTTTTGATATTGCACTCGCAGCAGAAGGTGTAGATATTGCTGACCGTATGTTTGATGGTGATGGTGTGGATCCGCAGGCGCAAAATAAATTAGATTATAGCAAAACTTTTGCCTTTACTAATTTTAGGTTAGATATGAACCCTTATAACTACGAGTTCGCAGATATTGATGTTACCCAAACCCGTAATTTTAACATAACCAACGATTTCTTTACTTTATTTGATTTCTCTGCCAAATGGGACCTTGTTCCCACTATGCTTACCCAAAATCATGAAAGAGTAATTAAAGGCTTTATGGGACAAACCACTGCATTTAGAAAATCTTTGGTAAAACCAAGTGTTACGGTTATGGGCGAAAATAAAGCTGGAGAAGAAGTGCGTTATTTGCATGGCGAAACTGGCAAAGGGCAATTTACCTTTTATGGTGGTCACGACCCTGAAGATTATCAACATCAAGTTGGTGATCCGCCTACTGATTTAAGCCTTCATCCAAATTCGCCGGGTTATAGGCTCATTTTAAACAATGTTCTTTTTCCTGCAGCTAAAAAGAAACCACAAAAAACCTAAAGGAGATATACAATTGTTATAAAGCAAGCAGGTTAAGCTTTTTATCTGAAAATTAAGGCATTAAAGCAATATAAAAATCTTAAAAGGATAGCTACTGCAAGTGTTTATTTGATGAAATGCCTCAAAAATAAATCCTGATTTGACGGGTATTCAAAAAATCAGGCTATCTTCCTTTTGAATACCTTTTTTAAAAAGCTAACGATTTACTTTCTGGCTTTCCCTTGTATTATTTTGGCTCTCTTTTCAAATTCTGACCTGTTTTAAACACTCTATCTGCAAATTTGAACAATGCTACACCAACCCGAAATACACACTGAAAACCAACAACTTAAAGTTAAAAGTCACAAATAAAATACATTTTTGGCACAGCTTTTGGAAGTTGCCTACTGTTTTATTTAAAAATTAGACATCAAAACAGAAAGTTATGAAAAATTTAATTGTAGCAACAGCATTTACATTATTTTCAATAGGCGCCTTTGCGCAAACCAATAAAATGTCGGGAAACGATGCCCGCTTTGGGGTAAAAGCAGGGGTAAATTTATCAAGTTTAAAATATAGCGGACAAAACAGTGGAGACTTAGATCAATATTCAAAAGATATTGTCGGTTTTAATGTTACTGCTTATGGCGACTTTGGTGTAGCCAATAATTTCTTTATTCAACCAGGTATTTCTTTACAGAATAAAGGTGGAAAAATAGAAGGTAATATATTTGGTGGAACAGGTAAAATAGAGCAAAATGTAATGGCTATTGAGGTTCCGGTAAATGCCGTACTCCGCATACCTACTGGCGATGCAGGTGCATTTCAAATCAGTGCTGGTCCTTATGCAGCTTTTAATATCTCAGGAAAATACAAAAACAGTATAACCGGATCATCATCTACTATTTCGGGCGACAGGGATATGAAATTTGGCAGTAAAAACTCTGACGATATGAGCAGCATGGACTTCGGCGCCAATTTTGGTTTAGGTTACCGTATTGCTTCGGGATTTAGTGTAGGTGCAAATTATGGTTTGGGTCTTAGTAACTTAATTCCAAGCGACCAAAAATCAAATGATAATAAAGTAAGTAACCGTGTATTAGGTTTTACCGTAGGTTATTCATTTTAAGCTTTATTAAAAAACATAAAAAAAAGCAGGTTTGTTGACCTGCTTTTTTTATTAGTCGTAAAAATTCCAGCTCACTCCCACTTTAAACAGCCTATCGGGCATTGGGTACTGATTAACTGTATAATATCCTTTGCTAAATACACCTTGATTAGCATATTCATATTTTGCAAATAAGTTAGCTCTTCTCAATCCGGCTTTAATCCACACATCTGCTATTGGTTTTGATCCAAAAACCACGTTATCGCCATTATAGAACTGGGCAACAGCCGGCGCATAAGATTTGGCAGCATAAGTTGAATTATATCTTACATCAAAGCCTATTTGTGTTTTTAAAGTCTTAAAAAAGGTTTGGTCTTTATAGATGCTTGCAAAAGCATAAAACTCTGGCGTTCTTAGAATATTTGCATAATCTGTTTTCTGGTACACGCCATAAACATCAAAATGGAAACTTCCGAAGCTTGTGCTTTTACCAACATTGATTTGCAATAAACTGATGTTTCCGCCTTCTTGTGTTGGTGTAATTACATTGGGTGCACTTTGTGTAAAGTAAATATAATTTGAAATAAGGTAATAGGATGCTTTTGCATCAAGTCCTAATAAACCATTCATATATCTGAAAGAAAAACTGGCTGTTTTTGTCCTGTCCAGATCCTTTCTAAAATCCCAGTTATAATAATTACTATGGTAAAAGGTATAAATGTTTTCAGGTGATTTGTTCTGGATATAGGCATCCATAATAATCTTACCTGCTTTATTGCCTAGGTTTATATTAGATTTTGCTTCATACAAGAAATCTCCAGCATATTTACCTTGAAAGATTTGTTGTACATCTAAATTTAAATCAATCTTATTGCTAAATCTGTAACCTAAGGCTCCTAACAAGGTAATGTCTTGAAAAGTTGTTTTATAATCAAAAAATGATGTTTTATCTTTCTTCAGTACAGACTGTCCAAAGCTGTAAAAGTTGTGCCTGATCCCGGCATCAATCTTTAATTCATTTTTGATAAAAGAATTTGATTTAGATCTTAGAAAGAATGAATAGATAAATTCATTTTGCAATTGCTTTACAAAAGTACTGTCGTTGGTAAAAACAAGATCTCTGGCTGTATTAGGAAATATCTTAAAATCATCTTCTTCATCTTTTTTGAAGTTATATGAATTGGTATTGTAGATCAGCGTATAAGATATTTTATTAGTTGGTAGTATATTTTGCGAATTCTGGTTTTGCGTGCTGTCTATCCGTCCTACAAAATAATCCTGCTTAATTATGATATTGGTGTTCCTGTACAATTGCTTGGCTGTATTCAATTTTACTGGCTCAGCCTTCTTACTTACCAAATCATTACCTTCATACGCAAATATATCGCCTTTCACTACCGATCCATTTTCCTGAGCTTTTAACGTATTAAAGATTGCATCTGCCAAGAGGTTATACCGTTTATTGGGCGATTGATACCAAGTAAAAATTACAGCATTCAAATCGTCTCCACGCTGGTGGTTATAAAATCCGTTAGCGCCTATACGATTGTAATTCGCTCCGAAATTCCAGTTACGTTTTATATTCTGGGAGTGTATAATTTTAAGGGTTTGCTCATTATCAGATGCGGCCGTGTAATTTAAACTGGTAAACGGAGTCCTTGCCCTGTAAAACTTAACATCATCATGCGTGAGCTTATAAAAATCAAATGAATGGAAACCTGCATCAAAACCTATGCTTTTTGTAGGCGCATACAACATAGCTGTTGCTGCCAAACCTAAAACACCCGTACCTACTGTAGGCATATGTGGTTGTTTTATAGGGCTAAAATTCTGGATACCCGCTAACGTGGTATCAAGAGGTATGGTTTGCACACTGTCTTTTATCAATTTAAGCGTAGTGTACCTAATGTATTTTGAGTTAAAAATAACTGTATCTTTTCCGGCTTCTTCCTGTTTTCTCAAGGAATCCAACTCTTTATTACGTCCTACAGAAGTTTTTAAATCTTGTGCCTGTACGTAACCAAAGCTCACAAAAAGCAGTAAAAGAATAAGTATAATATGTTTATGCATTATAAACCAGATATAAGCTTACTTAAGACAAGGGTCATTTTAGGTTCTGCTTTTGCTGCTGTTTCAATAATTTCTTCTACACTTACGGGTTTAAGGTCTGCCGGGAAACCTTCATCTGTTAGTACAGAAATTGCAAAAACAGGTAAACCCATGTGGTTGGCTACAATTACTTCGGGCACGGTGCTCATACCTACTGCATCTCCACCAATTACCCTTAAATATTTGTATTCTGCTTTAGTTTCAAGGTTTGGCCCAGTAACAGCTACATATACACCTTTATGACAGGTTATATTTGCTTCCTTAGCTATGTTCAATCCTTTTTCAATCAGATCATGATTGTAAGGTTGGCTCATATCCGGAAAACGAGGCCCTAAATTGGTATGGTTCAATCCTCTTAACGGGCTTTCTGGCTGCAAGTTGATATGGTCGTGAATGATCATCAACTCTCCTTTCCTGAACTCAGGATTTAAAGATCCGGCAGCATTAGATACGAATAAATGTGCAATGCCTAACAATTTCATTACCCTTATAGGGAAAGTAATTTGCTGCATGCTATACCCCTCGTAGTAATGCAATCTACCTTGCATGGCTACGACTTTTTTACCATTTAATGTTCCAAAAATGAGTTTTCCTGAATGGAACTCCAGTGTTGATATTGGAAAGTTAGGGATACTTGAGTACATGATGCTATACGCAACATCAATCTCATTTACCAAAGCACCTAATCCTGTACCTAAAACAATACCTACTTCCGGCGTAAAATCTCCTATTTTATGTTTAATGTATTTAACTGAATCTTCTAAAGCTTGAAACATAGTTTAAAATTTTTTGGTCAAACATTTGCTTATCTTCTTCCTGTACAACCATGCTTATAGGCAGGTAGTAAATAGGCAAATTTAACAGTAAATCTCTTAAATTATTATTTAATAAACGTTGAGCGTCCTTTTCTGTTGTAATTATTATTTTTTCAGGAGAAGGGTCCTGTTCAAACGCCTTAACCAGCCTGTTTATTTCATTTTCTGTAAAGTTGTGGTGATCTGTATATTTAAAATGATGCAGATTGACTGGGTACTTATTTAAATATTCTACTAAGGGTTTGGAGTTAGCTATGGCCGTTAGCAAAAATATTTCTCCACCAATAGTTTTAGAATATACTTCTCTGTTAAACAAGTGAACTGGTTTTTCATAAGCAATGCCCGCAAAAGCAAGGTTCTGCTCAGTAGTA
>DDEP01000093.1:9763-10725 GCA_002336465.1 Pedobacter sp. UBA1951 | reverse complement strand
ACTCTATTGTTTTAAAACAAAGTAATACCAGCGTTCCATCCTATCCAGCCTTTATGACCTTTTATAATTTTACGATTTGCTGGTTCAATTTGTTGCTTATAACCTGCTGCACTTACATAATTTGCAGGAGCATTACTTACATAATAATTGGCAACAGGACCACCATATATACTTAATCCCTTAAAAATGCGCAATTGCAGGTTAAGCTGAAACTTATTTAAAATATTGGCATAATCCCAACGCCCTAAATAGAGTTGTTGTGCACTTAATTCGGCTGCTACAGAAAACAATTTTCCTGCAAAAAAATCATGGCCAAAACCTAAACCAAAGGTTTCTATGTTTTCGTTTTTGACAAAATTCTTTCCTAACATGAATATAGTGTACAAATTGTCATTACCACTTTTAAACGCTACATTGGTATTAACCAGTTCATTTGTTGAAATACTGATTTTATGGTAACCATTTTTGACAAAATTAAACAAACCTAGGCTAACGCCAGATGAAGAATCAGCTGCATTGACCAGACCAATTTGCAAGCCTTTATTTGATTTGGCATAGTTAAATATACCTGCTACCTGTATTCCCCGCATTTTTCCTGAGGTTATATTACCTAAAGCAGATATTTGTATCCCCTTTACATTTCTGCTCACAATATTGCCCAAACCTGTAATTTGTATGCCTTCCAAATCATTGGTTATGATATTGCCCATTGCCGATATCTGTATTGCCTTTGCTGAGCGCCTCACATAATTCAACCCCGAGACCTGTACTCCATACATATCTCTTTGCACATTATTAAAAACACCTGAAATCTGCACTCCCCTAACATCTTGTCCATTCACGTTTAATGCACCCGCTATCTGCACGCCATTGGTAATCCCTCCCACCACATTAAACGCACCAGCAACTTGTACATATTGCACATTACCTTTGTCGAGATTGAAAACACCTGCTATCTCTGT
>DDEP01000093.1:0-9668 GCA_002336465.1 Pedobacter sp. UBA1951 | reverse complement strand
CCTATGCGAAAGTTGTCTAACATATTCGAGAACAAAGTCCCCTTTTCCTTATCAGGATCATCATAACCCTGAGGTTTTATGTTAATACTTGATAGAAAAATGATGGATGTATCACGGTAATTCTCTTTACTTGCCGTTAATACAATTGATTTATGTTCTCCTTTAAATTTTAAATTAAAAGCCCCCTCGTCGTCTGTAATTGCCGATTGTAGCAATCGTTTTTCATAAACACTGGCATTTTTTACACGTTTTCCAGTTTGTACATCTACCACATAACCTGTAATAGCATATAAGTTCTCTGCCGTAACAATACTTTCTGCTTCTATAGAAAAACGATTGGCTGCATATCTTAAGATAATATATTCATCGTTTTCCTTATAAGCTACCTTACCTTCAAAAAGTTGGTCTAATACATCACGTACAGGTATATTTTTCACATTTAAGTTAACGATACTGTCTTGTTTAAACAAAGCTCCGTTATAAGCAAAATAGAATTTCCCTGCATTACTTATTTTCTGCAATACATCGCTTACACGGTTAGATTTAAGATCTAAGGTTACTCTTTTGGCTAAATTGCTTTGGTTGTAATTTACAGCGGTTTGTGCCTGTGCTAAAAAACAGCTAAAAAATGTAGTTACAATGAATAGTAGTCGGGTTCTCATTTACGTTTTTTAGACAACAGGATCTGGTTTTGGTTACGTTCCATTTCCAAATCTAATGCTTCACATATGTTATTCAAGTTTTTATCCAAGTTATTGAACGGAAGGGTTGTGTATATCCTTAACGTCTTAATATCATCTGTAGGTACAATTTGCACACCATAAGCTTCATTAAGTATATCTATTAATCTGTAAAGTGGGGTATTACGGGCTACAAAAAGTCGCGTACGGTAATAATTGTACAGTTCATCTTCATTAGCCTGTTTTACAAGCTGGGCTTTATTATCTGCATTGATCATTAGCCGCTCTCCTTTTACCAAACTTATCTCACTTTGATTTCTTTTAACTTTAACTATGCCACTTTCTACAATTATTTCAATGCTATTGACATTTCGTTTGATATTAAAAGAGGTTCCTACCACCAGTACATTTACCTGATCCATTGCAATGGTAAAGGGGTGCTTACGGTCATGTGCCACATCAAAAAACACCTCTCCTTTTAAAAGCTGTACTTTACGGTTTTGCTTAAAGTGATCGGCATACCTAAGGGTTGTATTTTTATTCAGTACCAGTTGCGAACCATCTGGCAAGGCTTTGTTTACCACTAGAGCTTCGCTCGAAACTTTTGTGTAACCGCCACCCCATAAACTGAAAAACAGCCATGTACCAGTTGCCACAAAGAGCATTGCAGCTATACTGAACCATTTTAAGTTATTGCTGTTTCGTTTAACTTTTAACTGAACAGGTTGTATATTTTCTTCTTCTTTTTGCGCTACCCTTGCTTTAAATTTTTGCCAAGCCAACTCTTCATCTGCCGAAGGCTGAACCGCCAAGCTGGCACTTTCATTCCAAATCCGTTCAAGCTGCTCAAAATACTTTTCATTTTCCTTATCTGCATCTCTCCATTCTCGCACTTCAATATTTTCTTGTGCGGAGGTTTCTTTAAGCAGAAACTTTATCAATAATTCGTCATTCATATCGTTTTGCTTAATTTAAATAATCATGATAATTTCCTAATCCCAATAACAACAGCACCATAAAATCAACCAATTTAGAACGCAGTATCTTTAGTGCCTTGCTCATTTGATTCTCTACCGTTTTAACTGATATGCCTAACTGCTCGGCAATTTCTTTATACTTTAACTCTTCGAAACGGCTTAGCTGAAATATAGTTCTACATTGTTCAGGTAACTCATTTAGTGCCTTTGCCAATTGATTTTGCAATTCTGAAAGTTCTACTTTATGCGATGCGGAGAGACTGTGCGATTCCACAGTATGAACTGTAAAATCTTGGTATTTCATTTTAACTTTTTCATGTTTCAAAAAGTTAAGGCTATCGTTATAGATACATCGGTATAAATATGCTTTTACAGATTGCTGTGTTTCTAAAAGATATCTTTTTTCCCATAGTTTCAAAAACATCGACTGTACAATCTCTTCGGCAGTTTCTTCATCTTTTAATATCATGCAGGCGTAAGCATGGAGCGATTTATAGTTGGTTTTAAACAACTGCTCAAATGCACTATCGTTATATGTTATTGTGATCTTATTCACATTAATTGTTTGCTCAAATATAGAGGTTTGGTGTATTTAGTTAGTTTTTTGCTATGTTAATTCTTTTCAATATTTCGTGTCCGTTATCGCTATCTATGGTAAACAAATCTATATACTGAACTTTAGGAAACATAAAGCTATTTCTTTCTACTTTAACAAAAACCCGTTTCAGCAAAAGGTCTTTACCTTCTTCTTTAATATAAAGCTTATGTTGTTGATCTTCTTTAGATTTGAGCAAATACATTGGAAATTTCTTGTAAGATACCAGTCGTACCTCATAAGCATCATTGCCTATATATTTACATTGCACACCGTAAGCCAGTTTCTTTTCTACTGCGGTAAGGTCTTTGCAAATACCATTTTCTTCATATCTGATCCACGAAGCTTTTATAGGTACTTTGGTATCTAATTCTCCATATCGATCGTAATTGAGCTGGTAAACTACCGTGTTGGCATCGGGTGTACGCTGAAGAAAAAACAACAGGTTTTTCAGTTTAGGTTCGGGTAATGACAGCCTATCTTGTGCAAATGCACATTGTCCTATCAGCAGCAAGGCAAGCACCGCTATGGTAATATATAAGTAATTTAGCTTTTGTTTTTTGTGGTTCAATCTTCTTGCTCCAGAGGATTTATAGCGATATATTTTTGAAGGGCTCGCAAACAGAAAAAACAGCATTTCTCTTAGACTGCTACTCTGCCTTATATCTTTAACTATGTCTTGGTACTCATGAAAATTAAGCACAAAAGGATTGCCTTTCTCGGTAAGTGGTGTGGTAAGTCCATATTTGGGCTTTTCTTCTTCATATTGGAATGTACCAAACCAATGATCCCAGATCATAAATGTAGCGCCAAAATTCTTATCTATATATTTTTCTTGACTGCCATGGTGCACACGATGATTAGACGGTGTTCCTAAATACTTTTCAATAAAAGGATGCAGTTTACCTATGGTTTCTGTATGTACCCAGAACTGATACAGCGTACTTAACTGACTGGCCAACAAAAATATGATGGGATGGAAACCGCATAAAGCTACAGGTATAAAGAAAACTATCTTAACATGTTGTACCCAACTTTGCCTAAAAGCTACGGTAAGATTATAGTGTTCTGCAGAATGGTGTACCACATGCGACGCCCAAAAAAAGCGATTAAAATGTGATATGCGGTGCGACCAGTAGCTACAGAAATCATAGATAATAAAGCATGGAATAAGGCTTAACCAGCTAAAGTGCATACGCCAAGGCAATAAATTGTATAACCATACTGCTGCCAGCAATAATGCCGATTTAAGCAGTAAATTAACGATCAGGTTGCCCAGTCCTACAAACAATGAACCTTTTAACTCTTGTGCCTGAAAATCTTCGTGCTTAAAGATTTTTGACAATACAAACTCTAGTATAGTAAATACAACAACCAAAGGCAATGCATAAACCATAAGGTTTGGAACGTTACTTTGCATATGATAGAGTTCATCTATCTCAAGCTTTTGGGCACCAAAAACTGCACCCAAATCCTGCCAATTCAATTGAACATCCATAAAATTTAAGTATGATGTGTTTAAAACCTGATTACTTTTCCGCTGCCGCTGATGTGTTGTTCTATAAGCGGATTTCCACCATAATAGACCTTTCCACTACCGCTAATACTGGCCTTTAGTTTTTCTTCTACCTGTAGAAAAGCATTGCCACTACCAGATATGCTAACATCTGCATATTTTGCATTTAACTTTTTAAAATCAGCTCTGCCCGAACCAGAAATCTCTATGTCAACTTCTCGAGCATAGAGGTAGCGATTTGACTGTACATCTCCCGATCCGCTTATGACTACATTCAGAAAAGGCAAAGTATCGAAACCATCTTCTATCTCAATCTTTCCACTACCACTCAATAAAACCCTGTTAAAAGTTGGCATGGTGATCACTACTTCAACATCATCGTGCCTGATGTTAGCATGGTCAAAACCTATACTGAGCCTATTGTTCACCACATGTGTAGTAAAATAGGGAACGATATTGGCGGATCCTTTTACACTTACATTATATGATTTTCCGTACCTGATTTGCACGGGTGTATTTCCACCCGAGCTAATACCTGTAAACTGACCCACATTTCTATCTTCTGTAATCACGTGCCCATTTGCCGTGATGAGTTCTTTTTTACATGAAGTAAAACCTAATATTGTACTTAACAACAGTACCATATTGAGATATAATGTTCTTTTCATCCTATTTATTTTGTGTGTTAAAATTTCTGTTTTAATTAAAAGATAACTTGTAAACCCGCTTGGTACCCTACGTATAAAGTTTGTTTGTAATCAGACCAACGGCTGTTCCAGATATGGAGAACATTTTTATCGCTTTCTGGATGAAGCAGCAAACCTTCAGGGCTGTTCGTTGAAACAAAATTCAAAGAAGGGCCGGCAAAAATTTCGAACGATTTAGTGATCTTAAGTGCAGGAAGTACCCTCAAAGTACTTTTGATATACTCTCCTCTTTCAAAACTCTCTAACATTCCCTGCACCAGTTCTGTATTTAGCCTGAAATGCTTTGACTGGAAGAAATGTGCACCTAAACCTGCTTCAAATGCATATACTTCTTCTTTGTTCTTAAAATTGTAGCCTATGCCTATGATACCATACAAATGTTTTCCGCCCGACCTGAACGTTAACATAGACGTTTGTTGATCATCAATGGTTGCAGCTATGCTTTTTTCTCCGTTTTTCACAAGGTTGATGATACCAATAGGAGAATCGCTGTTTTCGGCAATATTGATAAAACCTGCTGCTTGAATACCTTTTACGTTCTTAGCGATATTGATGAATCCCGCAAACTGGTTTCCTGTTACATTTTTTGAAACATTGATAAAACCCGCAAATTGACTCCCTTTTAGGTTTTTTACCGTATTGATAAAGCCGGCAAACTGGCCTCCTGTTATATTAGCTTGTGCTATGTTGGCAAAACCGGCGAATTGCACACCTTTTGCCGAACGGTAGGTGTTTAAAAATCCGGCAAATAAAGCTCCGTTGGCTTCGGTGCCTATATGGTTTGAAAAACCGGCAAACTGTGCGCCTTTGGTATAATGGCGAACTACGTTAGATAAACCTGCAAAAGAACTTCCGTTCTCTGCTGATGAAATACCTGCTATTAAATTAAGAGAAAGGTTATTGGTATCTAAAGGTGCATGAGCTCCATTTGTGCTTAAAGGATATACCAGCCCAATGTTGGCTTTAAATGTTTTGGTATATTGTGCATTTGAATTCTTAACAACACCTGTAAACAGCAATATGAATATTGCTGCTTTAAGGCATTTACTTAACATTTGTGTGTAGTATGGTTTCTTCATCTTGTATCTTATTTAAATACAAGACAACAAAGTCTACATCTACCCCTATGTGTTGGTGAAATATTTTTTTAAATATAACACAAAGGAGGCCTCACAGTGGGTATGAGCTGGCCTCCTTCTTCTAAAAATCAGCATAAATGATGTATAAAGTACTCCCTTTATGCTATAATGGTCAATAAATATACTATTTAGTTAAAATAATTTTCTGTTTAGCTGAGGTTCCATTCCTGAAATTGATATTCAACATATATACTCCGTTGGCTAAATGATTAGGTAGCGCTATTTTGTTTACAGACGTATTTATTCCCAACACTTTTTTACCATATAAATCATATAGTGAAACTGAAGAAACAGGTATGTTCGAATCAATATTCAATATTTTTACTACTGGGTTTGGATATATTTTTACGTTTGCTTCGTTAGTTGAAATACCAAATTTAACCACACGTACATTGCTATATTCAAAATTCCCATTCAAATCAATTTGCTTTAAACGGTAATAGTTATATCCATTTAGAGGTTGATTATCCCTAAAGTTGTACAATGAAGATGTTTGCATGGTACCGTGTCCTTTTACTTCACCTATTGCTATAAAATCTATTCCATCCTCACTTCTTTCAACAGCAAATTTTTCATTATTAAGCTCAGAGGAAGTTTCCCATGTAAGAAATACCGAGTTAACTTCATTTTTTGCAGTAAAGCTTGTAAGTTTTACGGGTAAAGTAGCCACCACAGAGCCTGATGCAATTCCAATGGCAAAATCAGAAAATCCACTAATATTGCCAGCCATTGCAGTAATCATATTTGCATTTTGTGACGCCAATCCATTATCGCCGTAAAAACCCCAGCTTGAGGCAGAATTAGTACGTTTCAGCACTACATATTTCGTAGCATCACTTACCTGATTGGTAAAACCTGTTCCGTTCAATGTAACGGTGTAACTTCCTCCTGTTAATGCAATATCAGGGCTTATTGTCCATATACCAGAATTGAGTAATGAAGTAACCGTTTGTCCGCCTACAACTATATTTGGAGCTGAACCACCAATGGTTTTAGAAAAGGTTACCGAAATATTCTGCGGTCCTGTAATGTTTTTCAACTGTAAACTTACGGGTGCGTAACGATCTGCGGTTCCTACAGGAAAATTATAATTTCCATTTGCCGAAATCCGTCGGCTCAGGGGCCCGGCTACATAACTTGTTGCCGATCCACCCATAATATTACCATTCAGGATTAAATTAGAAGAAGCTATGTTCAATATTCCATTCGTCAGGATAAGGTTTCCATTAAGCGTACCACCATATGATGTTATTGCTGCAGAGCTGTTTATTTCTATAGACTGATCCAACGCCTGTATAAGATAGATTGTTGTTTTATCGTTTTTAAATACAATTTTTCCATTACCTGTAGGTTTAACATTATTAGCAAATGTGCCCATAAATGTTCCAGAAGTGGTTTCACTTATTTCTATGGTTCCGTTATTTATGATTCCTGCTGGAGCAGAAAAACTAAGAGGTAATCTTATGGTAGCCCCCACCGCAATTTCTATTTTACCTCCGTTTGCATTAGAAGGTATGGATATAGGATAATTAGATATACCCGAGGGAATATTGGTTTTCTTATTTCCATCAGGAACCCCGTTATCCCAATTAGCAGCATTGTTCCAGTTTCCATCATTGGCATTGCCATTCCAGTTGGTAACGGCCGGTGCCGCAACATTATCTGCATTAAATTGGGCTAGATAAAAATCAGTTGCATACAATGCGCCAGTGGCTGTAGCTGAATTATTCCCAAATTTGACCGAAGTACCATAAGCACCTCCAACGATCACTTTATTATTTACAGCCGTTTCAATAGCCGTAAAACTACCAGAGTTATAATTAGAACCATTTACCTCAAAAGAATTTACCCAGATGACCTGACCATTTGTACGGTCATATTTTGCAAGTAATCCTAAGGCAAAAGTTGGTGTTGCAGGCAAATTAAACATATAATCACCTATGGTAACTCCGTGTGCGTTACCTGCCTGATCTATATAGAAACCATAAACATTATCGCCTTTTACCCTAAACATTTTTTTTGAAGCAATATAGGGCGATGTTAAACTATATTTAATTACTGCCCCAGTATTATCTAACTCAAAATAACGATTGGTATTGGTTACCGTATTTATACCTTGAAATGTTCCACCCCCACCTCCTGTAAAAATAAGATAACTTCTGCCACTCTCATCTGTGGTATAACCTAATTGTATTTGTATATTATCAATGGTTTGTACCCATCTTTTCTGCCCGTCATTATCAATTGAGGCAATAAAACTAACAAGCCCCGTAGTTGTAATGCTTTCACCTGCTATATTTACAGTATTTGCCGCAGAAGCGAAACAGGTATAATAGATATTACCGTTCTGATCAACAAAATCTTTATAAACCGTACCAGCATTTGATCCCGCCCCTGTATTTGGAACCGTCCAAAGGGTACTACCATCTGTTTTATTGATCTTGAGTATATTTTTTGTTGTCTGATTGCTCTCCATAATAATCAGATTGCCATCAGGTGCAATATTAATCCCTCCTACTTCATGCAATGAGAAGTATTCATTCCATATCATATTTCCATCCGTATCGTATTTAGCCAGAAATGATACACCCGAAAGATTTGGTGTATCATCTGTGCCTCCTATATAAACATTACCTGAAGCGTCTGTTGCGATGACTTGCCCCAATTCGTTATGCCCCGTAGAAGGGGCATGCCTTTTGAGCCACAGCAGCGTACCTGAGGCGTTATATTTAGCGATAAATATATCTGAACCAACAGCGGTGGGTAAATTAGCTGTACCAATAGTTAAACTCGTATTGTAATAACGTCCTACACTATAAACATTTCCATTCGCATCACTAGCAATATCTTTTACTTCGATGCCCGGAGAGGAAGCTGTTGCGCCAGAAGTAGAAATCCATTCCCATCCAGAACCGGATTGGGCTTTTAAATTGGTTACGATTAAAACAAACCAAACAATCAAGCAGAATTTTTTCATAACAACCTAACTTATTTAATACTGCCTTTAAAAACGCCCTGCACGATCAATGCCTGCTTGTTATTACTATCCAATTTTGTAATGTTAACCTTTCTACCGCCTCGCATTTCAATACTATTATTGTTAGGCTTGGCATAATCTCTTACAGTTGTAAGTTTTGTATTTACTCCATAAGCATTACCATCTTCGTTATATCTATCTTTTTTACAACTTGATAGTTTAGTACTGGCAGCCAAGATAATTAGAGTATTTTTTTTGTAGACTTCCATTTTCATATTGTTATGATTGATTATCAATACAAAATTGAAAAATGGGGAAAGCGACAGCAATAGATAAAAATCACTGTTGTTGTAGGTATATATACCTATTAAGCTTAAAAGGTTCGTTTCTCTTAATTAACCTATTCCGTATTTAATGGCATATTTAACCAACCCAACCGTGCTTCTGCAATTACATTTTACAAAAAGATTTTGGCGGTGGTTATCGACCGTTTTTTTACTAATAAAAAGCTTTTCTGCAATCTCTTCGCTTGTAAATTCTTTCAAAATAAGTGCTAAGATTTCTTTTTCGCGTAAAGATAATTGGCTCAGCTCTTCATCCTGTTCTTTTTGTTTTTGATACTGCCCATAAATGATAGGTAATATATCTTGTGAATAATATGTTCCGCCATTGCTGATACGGTGCAAAGCGTGAAGCAATTCTTTTTTACCTGAATTTTTAAGTATATAGCCATCAGCTTCTGCCGCTATGGCCTCTTTTACTGCAGGTACATTATTATACATAGATAAAACCAAAACTTGAACATGCGGAAATTGCATTTTTACTTTTTTACACAGATCTGTTCCCGAAAGCAAGGGCATACTAATATCTGTTAATAGTAAATTGAAGCGGTCAGGATCAGCAGCGAGAATATCAAGTGCCATTTGCCCATTCGTGGCTTCTGCCACCACAATAAGCTCTTCCCTATCAGACAGCATACTCTTAATTCCGTCTATTACCATCTGATGATCATCAGCAATAAGAATATGTGTTTTACCGCTCTCTTCCATGTTAAACTGGTATGGTTATTTCTATTTG
>DDEP01000087.1 GCA_002336465.1 Pedobacter sp. UBA1951 | reverse complement strand
TTTTAAGTACATCATTTTTACCATCACCATTTGGTGTAATTACATTTGGAATTTTTACATCCCCAATAATCCTCTTTGTATCCGTAGAAGTATTATTGGTTAAATCGGGGTCTGGTAAGGCAGGGTTACCCTCTACCCTTGCCGTATTCATTACCGTTCCATTGGTTTTTCCTTGTACTTTAATCACTAAAGTGGCGGTTTGATCTACCAATAACTCTGCTATGTTCCAAGTAATTATATGATTGTTGTACGTTGCATCACCCTTATTTACATTGGCTATTGCCACAAATTTTAATGAAGAGGGTAATTGATCTGATGCAACAATATTGGTGTTGGCGGTATTCCCTTTATTTAAAACAGTTATGGTATAGTCAAAATTTTCATTAGGCCCTACAAATCTTGTTTCTGATGTTTTTATAATTTCTAAATCTGAAAACTCAACGATAACCCTGAATACATCAGAAATATCGGATTGACAGTTGCCTTGGTTTATAGCAATAACCTGATAGTCTCCCGCTAAGCTAGCGGTATAAGTTGCTTGGTTTGCATTGGCAATAGATCTCCCATCTCTATACCATTGATAAGAATAACTACCATTTGAGTGGGCATTTAAGGTTACCGAGGCACCTAATGGTATTCTTACTTCGTTTAGAGTTTGGGCTTTTACAGCAAAGACCTGCAAAAACAACGCAACTAAAAATATCAGTTTACGGATATTCATCCTTTTAAAGGAACTATGTCTTTTCAGCTACATTAATTTAATGTTATTGTAGGTTTGGTAGGTATTGGTGTAACAGTTACAATTTGTGTTGCAGTTTGCGATACCTCACAACCATCATTTGCTTTTAGCGCACTACTAGCGGCTACTGCAGCAGCTGTACGTTTATACTTAACGGTAGCAGTAAATTCATAAATCCCTGCGTTTTTTGTATTAAGTTTAAATTCATTTCCGTTAATTTGGCCGATTGAAGTGATTGGATTTACCGAAACTGCTGGATCAGCCGCTTTATCTTTAAAAGTTGCCGACCAAGTATATTCATATTCAATTCCATCTGGAAGAGGTGGCAAAGCAGGTGTAAGAGTAGTAGTAGCGGTAATGGTAGCATCTTTTATTGAATTGTTTTCTTCTGCACAATATGCTGCTCTGTTTTTAGTAAGATCCAATGTTTTTGTTGGCAGTTTATAAACAGTAAACTCATTTGATTGCGGCCCTATACAGCCCCCTGCATTTTCGATCGCTGATGTATATTTATGCAGACCAACCGTTAAACTTGCAGGAACAATTAAATCTATTGAAGCGTTTGTACCATCATACTCTTTAGCAGGTAGTATTTCATTTCCATCTAAAAACCAATGAACTTTATCGCCTGTTACTAACGGTGTAATGGGCTCTACAGGATGTAGTGTTGCGGTAGCATTATCACATAAATAAAGATTGTAATAAGTTTGCGCCTTGCTTTTGACCACGAAAGAGAAAAGCAGAATAATGGATGTAATTGCTAATTTAGTAAATGTTGTTTTCATTATTTTGAGGGTTTGTTTATAATTTATATGCTATTGTATCAACTCTATATGTGCTTGTGCTGGATAAGGTGTAATAGTGATGCTAAAAGCAAGGTCCCCACTACTATCGCCAGCAGTATTTTTCACTTTTAATACGCCATTGTAAGTATTTACCACAATATTGGCAGGTACCATAATTACAATATCAGCACGGGTTTGGGGAGCCACAATAATTGGCAAAGCGGCATCGATAACATTTACCAAACCTGCTGTTTGTGCTGCGCTATCCCAAATAATACTATAAGTAACAGGATTTACTTGGGGAGCAGTATAAGGTAAGTTTACACTTGTTATACCTATACAAACACTCTGAGTAGGTAGCAAGGTTACCAAAGGAGGTTCGCGTATGATATATTCTTCAGAGTATTTACAATTGTTTTCATCAGTAATGGTAAGTTTATAAGTACCGGGCGATAAATTGCTAATATTTTGGTCAGTCACTACCGTACCATCGGGATATAGCCAACTATAAGTCCGTACCCCCACACCGCCACTAGATATTACGCTAATAGCTCCATCATTTGCTCCATATGCAGAAATATGAGTAATCGTTTCAGCAATATCCAATAATGGTTTTGGCTGGTTGATGTTTAAAGTACCTATATCATATGCTCCCAATCGGTCTGTTACCCTAAATTGAATGGTAATGGTTCCGAAAAATCTTATAGCAGGAAGAAAAAGAAAAGTACCATCAGCATTTAAAGTTAATGTGCCTTTAGTAGTGTCATAAGTTCCTTCCAACGAATACACTAAGTTTTGGGGCGTATGCCCTTCATCAGGATCGGTTGCGGTCAATTGTCCAGCTGCTTTGTCATCGCACTCTATTACATCTACTTCTAAATCCTTTGGCTCTGGTTTGGCATTGATATGTACATCTTCGCCAGTTGATGCAGCTAAATTTCCATTATAGTTTAAACCTTTCACACTACCACCACCGCCAGTTTCGTAATCGGTATTACTCAATGGCAATGCATTGGTATTTGGTGTAATACGCCTATTGGGATTGACAGTTGTTCTGGTTGGGTCTAAATAACTGGCTTGCGCACTGGCATGGTGCATACCTGCGGCTACATCATCGGCAATATCAACCGTAATGGTAAACGTTACGCTACCACCCTTTGCAATATTATAGGCATCGGCCAAGTTGGTAGCACCGATATAATAAACACCTCCCACCTGGTTAAATGGCGGATTAACGGCACCTGCGCTACCTCCGCTCAAAACCGCCGTAACCGAGCTAATGGTAAACCCAACAGGTAATTTCAGCTCAGCCTGTACGCCTCCCGCATTACCGCCTGCCATGCTATTGGTAACGGTTAACGTATAGGTTGCGGTAGTACCAGGATTACGGCTACCTGGATAACCAGGATGAGCTTCTGTTAGTACCGTAGTAAGTTCCGGATAACAAATTTGGCCACCACCTTGTAAATGAGAAGGTAATTCTGTGTTATTAAATAGATGAATGATGCCCTCCTGTCCATCTTTGGCGCCATGTGCTATACCAGCACCAGCATTGGCCTTACCCGATAATCCCTCGGCAACAACAGCGTTAACCATCGCCCCTGGTACATTATGATAGATTACCCCACCACCACCGCCGCCGCCAGGACCATGTTCATTATTATCATCCTGTTCTGTATTACCGCCATTTCCACCATTTGCTTGTATGTATAAATTCGCACCTGCACTATTAGCCAACGAACGGATAAAAACCGTACCACCTGCACCACCTCCACCCGCTCCATCAGGAGCAGTACCATACACTCCTCTATCTCCATTGCCACCGTTAGCCCAAATAGTACCTGTACCTACAATTTTTTCTACATTTACCAATACAATACCCCCACCTACACCTCCTTTTACGCCTGTAACTGCATTGTTGGCATCCCCGCCACCCCCACCACCGCCCATAATTAGCCTTGTTATGTCTTGTGGCAAATTAATGCCAGGCCTACCGCCATTTGGATAATCGGTATGAGGAGTGGCATTATTTTCCCAACCGCCACCTTCCCAACCAAGGCCTCCAACACCGCCCTGCCCACCATTGCCACCGCCACCTCCGCCGGCATTATGGTCGTTACCACCACCACCTGCATTGGCAGGTGCGCCTCTTCCATAAGAACCTCCCGGCAAGCCTTCTACTCCACTATTAAAATCTTTATAACCATCCCACATATGACGTGGCGTACCAGCTATCCCCTCGCCCTTACCTACCGACCTATCGTCTGTTGATGGGATAACATAAATACTATATTTATTTCGCCCAGGGTCACTAAGTTGATTTGGCCCAAAACCACCTCTAAAACCTTTTTCCGAAGCATTAATTTTAAAACCATTAAAGTTCATATCCCCGGCTACATCAAAGGCAATTACACCACCTGCTCTACCATCATAAGGAACCGTAGTAATATCAGAAGTTAGTACCAGATTAGAGTACTGCGGTACCCTTACGATCTGAAATCGTCTTTGTCCTCGTGTATTGGTTGGCGCAGCATTATAATATTCGTTAATTGTACCACCACCAGAGCCACCACCCCGAAAATTAAGTGTTCCACCGGTAATAGGTACATTATTTAAAGCTATTACGTACTCATATTTTCCAGAAAACCCCCAATCAAGATAACCAGTGCCGCCAAGCCCATCTGCACCTTTATTGCTTAGGCCAGAGCCATATTTATTATTATCCTCGTAATTAATGGTAGCATCCTGCATCTGAATAATTAAAATCAGATCACCTGCACGAATACCTATATTACCGTAATTGTTACCGTTAGTACCGGGCACAGCATCAAGCAAGATAGACTTTGAACCAACAGGTAGCCTAACATCACTTGCTGTAGGTATAGGATAATAAGTATTAATAGGATCGGTATTGGTACTAGGACCGTCCATTCCAGATGTGCCACAGATTTGAGCTTTCAATGAAACGGAGCAATAAAACAATAAATACAGAAGAGTTATTATCGAAATTTTAAACAAACGTTCGATTGCATTTTTTTTTAAAGAATTTCCACAAAGGTATTTGTTGGACATAGGCTATAAAAAATCAAATGCACAACACCACCTGTTAAAACAGCACTAAAAAATTAAGATTGTGTATTTATAAACAGCTTGTTGTTTAGCTTACTAATGTATAAAATATTCTACAAGTAAGAAATATTTTCCACAAAAATAATCTTATTTTAACATACATAACGAGCATATGGGGAAAATAATACTCAAAAAACTACTAAATATATATGCTATAATATCCCAGTATTTTTTTAACAGATTTTAACACACTGCCTATTAAACGATTAGTGGTCTAATTCATCTATCTTATAAAAAAACCTGAATCTTTTTAATTATGAAAAAAGTATTTTATTTACTCGCTATGATGATGTTATTCATCACCAGTAGCTATGCCCAACAACAAAAACGTAACCGGGTTAATCCAGAAGAGAAAGCAGAACGATATGCTGCAAAACTTCAGGAGAAATTGTCTTTGAGCAATGAACAAAAAGAAAAAATCAAGCAAATTGAATTAAAAGCCCTGAATGAAAATGCAAAACAGCATAAACAAGATGCAGAAAATAGAAAGAAGTATATTAATGAAAAGCAAGCTAAGGTTGAAGCTGTTTTGACCCCTGAACAGCTTGAAAATTTTAAAGGCTTAAAAAAAGAGCATCACCCTGCCCAAAGAAAAGAGAGGAACAAAAAAGCTCCTCTAAAGCAGGAAATGTAGTTTAACAATTTTGGGCTTGTATAACCAAAGCTATTGCAGTTAATGAATGGTTAATATTTAGAAAATAATCGTCATACTGAACTCGTTTCAGTATCTACAATTCAGGGTGACGGCATTAAAAAATGTAATAATTCTAAACTATTTCCAAGTTTCTTTTTGCAATATTTTCATTGTTCAAAAGCTTTTATACAAGCCCTTTCTTATTTTTCTATTTAAGATATTTACCCTTAAAAATTACATTTCTCCACACTTCATATCCCTCATTATTAAGGTGTAAACCATCTTTGGTATAAATCGACTTCAAGTGGTTATTTTCATCTAAGAAATTCGAATATAAGTCTATAATGGTTAAGTTCTTATATTTTAATTTCTTGATCTGTTCATTTAGGTAGAGAATGTGCTGGTCTTTATTATAATGATTCTTAAATTTTTCGAAAGCAGCGTTTACCGGTAATAAAGTATTGAAATAGACTTTTGTTCTGGGCGAGCCTTTAACAATACGCTTAAGTATTTTATGGTAATTATCCAGTATTATGCTATCGGGTATATTTCTAGAAATATCGTTTATACCTATTAGCACAAAAATTTTAGCAGGCTTTGCATCTATAATATCCTGCAAACGTTCCAAAACCCCAAAAGTGATGTCGCCAGATATACCTCGTTGCTTGGCATTATTAATATTCTATAGTTTGCCCCAATCTGTTCCAGCCGTAATGCTATTGCCCAAAAACACGAAATCGCTTTTCTGTATGGTATCTTCTTTAAATTTAAGTACCTGTTCTTTGTATTTTATAGGTCTGAAAGTACTATCCCACTGCAAAGTCTGTGATTTAGCAATACCAGAGCCAAGGATCAAAAAGGCTAAAACCAATTTATAAATTACATGTCTCATTTTTATTCGGTTATATTTTCTGATAAATTTCTTTTCTCTTTATTCCAAGTAAATGCAGTAAACAATATAGCTAATACACATGAAACTAAAATAGCTACAAAACAATTATCCCAACCTGAGTTATCTACCAAACTTCCTAAGGCGGCATTTGCCAACAAATCTCCGATAAAATAACCAAAAAGACCTGTTAAACCTGCAGCTGTACCTGCCGCTTTTTTAGGGACTAAATCTAAAGCTTGTACGCCTATCAACATAACTGGTCCATAAATTAAAAAACCAATCGCCCACAAAGAAACATTAACCAGCCAAGCATCTGTACCTGCAGTTTGCCAGTAAATAAACACCGCTACAAAAGTTAATAACATATAAATTATGGTTACAGGGGCTCTTCTGCCTTTAAAAACCTTATCACTCAATAACCCACATAATATAGTGCCCGGTATAGCTGCCAGTTCATAAAATGATGCTGACCATGCAGCTTGGGCAGAAGTATAATGCTTAGCTTCCTGTAAAAAAGTAGGCGCCCAATTCACAATTCCATTGCGCACGAGGTAAACAAAGGCATTTGCTATAGCAATATACCAAAGCATCTTATTGTTTAGTACATATTTTAAGAATATCTCTTTTGCGGTAAATTCTTTTTCTTGAGAAGCATCATATGTTTTAGGATAGTCATCATTATACTCTTCTATTGGAGGTAAACCACATGATTGGGGAGTATCTCTGATAAACAAAATAGCAATCAATGAAAACACAATAGCAATCAAACCGGGAAAATACAGTCTTGCATGCCAATCCATAAACAATTCTACACCCCAAATGGTTAAAGGTCCCACTAAAAACCCTCCTACATTATGTGCTAAGTTCCATATAGACATCGCTGTTCCGCGTTCTTTTACAGAATACCAATGTACCACTACACGTCCACAAGCAGGCCAGCCCATTCCTTGAAACCATCCGTTTATAAATAAAAGAATGAACATTACCGTAACAGAGGATGTAGCAAAAGGGAAAAAGCCCATACAAATCATAGTTAAGGATGATAAGATAAGGCCAACGGCTAAAAAGTAACGAGCATTGCTTCTATCTGAAACATTACCCATAAAGAATTTACTGAAACCATAGGCTATGGAAAGTGCCGACATGGCCAAACCCAACTGACCTTTAGTATAACCCAGTTCTTGTAAGTCTTTAATGGCAAATGAGAAATTTTTTCTCACGAAATAATAAGCCGTATACCCAATAAAAATGCCGGCAAAAACCTGTAAACGCAATTTCCAGTAAGAAGAGTTTACTTCTTCTTGAGGTTTGATAGGTTTATGTACCGCGGGTTTTAAAAAATTAAAAATCATATGTTTATTGTAGTAGTTAGTTGATTTATTTGTTATAAAACTCAAAAATCTACTGATTTTAAAGTCAGCAGATTTTTGAAAGAAAAGTTTAGGTAATTATAAAAGGTTTGGATAATCAGTGATAATTCCGTCCACTTTCAGATTACGTAATTTTTCTATTTCTTCTTTGGTATTTACTGTCCAAGGAATGACCTTAACCCCATCAGCATGTGCTTTTTTTACCAGTTCGGCATCAACCATATTAGAATTAGGGCTTAAAACAAAAGGCTTAAAACCTAAATCGTCCATGTTTTCTTCGTATGTTTTTTTATTACTTACCAGATAGGATGTTCTAACTTTAGGGTATTTCTTATGGATGATTTGAATAGTTCTTTTATCAAAAGACTGAATAACCACATAAGGTGTAATATTTTTGCTTTCAATCACATCCATTAACAATTTCACGAAAATCTCAGGTTTAGGATTGGTAATGTCATCACCTTTTTCAGTAGATTTTGTTTCGATATTATAAAAACATTGCTTTCTGTTATTAACTTTGATATTGTGCTGTACGCTATCTATTAAATCTGCTAACAGAGGAATATAAGTCTTTATCTTTTTTTGCTGAGGGAAATCTTTGTTAGGCTTTGAACCATTATCAAATGTTTTTAGATAATCATAGGTCATATCCAGTATCGCATATTTTTTGGCATCCTTAGCAGGAATATCTTTTCCATCAGGCATGCGCATAAAAGAAGGGCTTAAGTAATCATCATGTGAAACCACAACTTTTCCATCTTTTGTTATATGCGTGTCCATTTCAAGTGTAGTGATGTTGCCATAAGTAAGCGCATCTTTCATCGCTATAATTGTATTCTCAGGCATCAATCCTCTACCACCCCTATGCGCTTCGGCACTAAATGAAGGAAACTGACTATTATCCGTTTTTACGTTCTTGTTTACAGAGCAGGCATTTAATGCCAAAGCTGTAATACAAATCGGGTATATTATCTTTTTCATTGATCTGGTTTTAAATTATATGTTCTTTGTTGCCACAAATTTTTCTCCGAAACGGTCTGTTGCAACCACTTTGACTTCTTTTACCTCAGGGCCACAATGTATCATAAATAAATGATCGGTACTTTTAGGCTCTGCAAAACCTCTTGAAGCAGGTAATTCAGGTCCTTTGTAAAGCCTTACAGCCTCAGGATCATAACCTTTTTGCTGAGGCATATCGCCCATAAGCTCGCCATCTAAATAGTATTCTATTTTCCATTTAGGATCATAGTTCCAAACATTGGCAATTACCCTGTTGTTACCCGTTAATTTTTCTACATCTAACGAAATTTGGTAAGTGCGATCCTGTCCTGTTCCTTTATAATACCATTTCAATTCGGTTCCGGTTACTTCATAAACGCCGTATCCACGTGGTGTACCGTCTTCACAGATTGGTCCTGTCCACCAAGCTCCACAAACAGCACCATGATTATGTTCAAAAACACCTTCTTTAATCACGTTACGGTTGTAATGGGTATGTCCAGACATAACATGGGCATTTTTATAATCTTTGAGCAATTTATAAAAATCTTTGTTGTTCTTTACGCTGTTATGAATTGGAATGTGTGCATTAACTATAACCAAGGCATTTCTATCTACAAATTTGAGGTCTTTTTCCATCCAAGCCAGTTGCTCTTCTGTTATATAGCCATCATAATTGCGTTCTGTACCTAAATAACGAACATCATCTAGCACAATATAGTGAGCTTTACCTCTATTAAATGAATAATAAGTTGGCCCGAAATATTTTTTAAATGTACGGTCAGAGGTTTCATCCCCTCCCTGACGATAATCCATGTCATGATTACCTAAACATTGAAAGAAAGGAATTCCCATTTCAGCAACAGCCTTATTATAAGATTCGAATAAAGGTAAATTATCCCATACCAAATCTCCAACGCCTATGCCGTGTACCAAAGCATCTTTACCCAAGCTTTCAATCACTCGTCTAGTATCAGGAACAGAAGTAGCCATCATCTGTTCTACATCTTTTTTATTTTTTACCTGTGGATCCGCCCAGATGATAAAATGATGTTTATTATCGTCTCTGCTAAGTTTTTTTAAGGTAAAGTTAAATTCATTTACCCCGGCTATATTTTCATACTGCCTGTTGATACTACCATTATCTACTTTAAACTCATAACCCGAAGGTGTGCTTAAAAATAAAAATTCTGATTTTTCATTTAGCTTAAGAGTATAGTAACCATCCTTATTGGTTTGCACTACTTCAAATCCATCTGATAAAACGGCATTTGCTATGCCCTGTTTACCATCCGTTACTCTACCTTTTAGGGTATCTGCGTTTAAAAATCTATCGAAAGCGTTTAATTTAAGGCTGATTACCATACCTCCGGCAAGTAAACCAAAGCCTTTTACAAATTCTCTTCTTTTCATTTGTGGTTCAAAAACTTAAAAAAATCAATTGATACTTATACCGGGCAGTTTTTTCATTTCGGTATAATAGTTCAAATAGTTGTTATATATTTCTGTATAATTTTTCAGTAAAACTAAAGTTTCGTTATTATTTCTAAGTGCATTAGTGGTATAATTATGACTTCCAGTAGCTATAATCTTACATTGTTCGCCTTTGTATTTACCATCAATCATTAAAAACTTTGAATGAATATTGGTTTGTGAGATATTATACATTTTAATCGTTGCCCCACGCTGTTGCATACTTTTTAATACGGCCTGTATCTCGCTGTCTATTTTATTTTTAACTACGATTTCTATTTTGGCACCTTTATCTAAAAGTTCACTCAGTTTATTAGCAACATTGACCCTAGACACTACCCAGTCTGACATACCTACCCTGATGGTGGCATTGGGCAAATCACTTATATTATTCAAAATCTCAATAATGCTATCCTCACCATACGAAGCACCATTACGCCGCTTTGGAAAAAAATATGCGTTGGTTCTACCATCGACAGAACTATATTCTTTATAGTAATAATCTTTCATGCCCGACGTTGACTTTGCTTTAATGTCTTTCCAGAAATCTATATAGGCACCGTACAAACCGGCATCATTTAAAATGATTGCATCCTGTATTTTCTTTGAGTCGTCAAGGGTAAAGTTATGTGAAGTTTGAAATACTACGTTTTCAAACTTACCATTAGTGGTTTTCAACGCTGAAAACAATACAAATTTATTGTGATTGATAGATGATGTATTCACATCATTGGTAACAATCACTAATTCAGAACCTGACCTGATAAAATCTCGTACAACTCCAACGGTAGCCATATTTTGCTTGATAGAATCGTCAATACTGCTATCGATCATAATATGCAAGTAAACACCTTTATTTGAAGCCTCTTTTAAAGCATTGATAAGAGGCTGATAATCGAACATATAAATGGACATGTAAATATGTGCAGCTACTGGTGTAGCATTGATCATACCTATAAGCTTATCCATTATAGCTGCAGAAGACTGCCCTTTACTAACCTTATCTAATTCTGTAAAAACAGAAGACGGTAGGGTTAAATTAACAGAGGTACCTTGATCGGCACCTCTGTTATTATTATCATTGTTACTATTTTCTAATGATTTTTTACAACCTGCAAATGCAAGAAATAAGACAAGAAAATATATCTTAAATGAGCTCATTCAATCAATTTTCTAAGGTTGTGATACCAACTCCTGTTTCTAGTTCTGATAATTGCATCGTGGCTGACATGGTTATGTTTCTCAAAGACCTGCCAGCTTTCCATCTGCCTGTAAGGGGGTTATAAACTCCACCTAAGCGCACAAAACTTCCCCCAGTTGGATTTGATTGGGTAAATTGGAATGACAACCTAGTAGTATTGCTACCTCCCGCATAAAATGGTTGCGGTTTTCTTGTAGAAGCATTAATGGTGCTATAAAAATCGGTATTGGTAATTCGATAACCCACTTCAGGAGGACCAGCAGAATACACCATACCCGAATTATAGTTGGTACCGCCATACATTATTACATCTAAAGGTACTGAACTGGCTGTAACTGTAGTTCCTTCAAATACAGCAATACCTGCTGGATTACCGCTATTAGCTAGTAAATTGGTAGTTTTTGTTCCAAAACCTGCACCATCATTATCAGCATAATTAACTGCTGCTATCCATTTAGCTGATGAAATATCTGTAGAACCTAAACCCCAAATCAATTTACTATAGCCGCCAACATAAAGAAAATCTCCTTTCTTAGCAGTTCCAGAGGTTACAGTAATTTTATAAGTACGTACACCTCCAGTCGCCCAACCTGATGTTGGATAAGTAGCTGCTCCGGCATTGTTATGGGTTACTATAGAGAATGGTGTTACAGCAAAATCTATATCTCGGGTAGCCATTAGCTGTATATATTCATAAGCTCCGGGTGTTTTATTTTTCGTTCCTGTTGCCACTGCATCATCACCCGTTGGATCAGATAAATAACCTGTAATAACAAGTGGAGATGGCTTAATTAAAGGTAATTCAAAAGCATCGTTTAGATTTCTAATCCAGATTTGAGGTTTACGCTGATTGTTGTAATAAATAACCCCAGTAAAATTAGCGCTTGCAGGTATAGGTTGATTTGCAAAATCAGCTGTTGCTTCGGTATGCAAAGTAGCAGTTCCAAAACCATCATTAATGGTTTTATCTCCCGCATAAGTTTCACCCTGTGCGGGCTCTGGTTCCAATACGGTATTACTCATCGTAACTAAAGTATTTTCATATGTTCCAGGAGCTGCCAATAGCTGTGCAGAACTAACGATAGGCACTTTGATAGCTTTTCCTGAAGCTACTTTATTTACTGCAGTAGATGATACTCCAGTGATCTGTAAAATACCATCTACTCTTTTTAACACTCCTCCATCAACTTTAATATGCACAGAATCGCCAATAGCATATTTTGCCGCATCTGCTCCTATATTAATAGCCATTCCTCTTACTGAATCTATACCACTTCCCACCATTCTAGAGTTTTGGATAATCAGTAATCCATTAGGTGCATTACCCGATGGATAATCAGATATTACAACTCCTTTTATTGAATTTGCCCCAAGCATTATATCGCTGTTTAGAGGCAAATCTGCTTCTTTATATTGTTTCTTTAAATCAAAGTTAGAGATAAAAGGACTTGGCGTTCCTTTTATATAATCAGCATCACGCTTGCATGCGCTTATCATTATACTTACTATAATGGCCAATAGGTATGTATATTTTAATATCTTTTTCATGATCAAAATCATTAATAATTAAGGTTTCTGCCACCAAACTTTGGTACTTATCTCATCGGCACCTTGAGTAACCAAAGCATTTTTATAATTGGTAGGATTAGTTGACTGGGTAACAATTGGATAATTTAGCCTTGCAGGCATCACTCCACCATTTACTAGACCTGCTCCTTTTGGTAAGAAAGGATAAGAAGTACGACGGTACTCAAACCACTGTTGGAAATCTACCAAGAACAATGCATAGTATTTTTGCTGATGTATCAGCAACATCTTACTTACTTCATTTGGATTTGAGCTTTCTAATGGTAAAGAATTGTTCCATTTGATATCGGCAGCAGTTACATAACTAGCCACAGCAGGATCTGTAGCTCCACCATTCATGATACTTGGTACCCAATAGTTTATGGCATCGGCTATACCTTTGTTATAATAAGTTTCGGCACTTCCACTTATCCATCCTTTGGCTGCTGCTTCAGCTAAAATAAAATCAACCTCAGCACAGTTCATGATGATACCAGTATATGGATCTGTTTGTAAAGTTATAGCAGGATTTTCATCTGCTGCATAAAAACGCGACTCTATATTTGGTTTGCGACCAACTTCATAACCGCTAGGTACACCGGCATAACCTCCTGATCCAGGCTTTATACCAAAACGGTTAACATTATTCTTACCATAAGCAGGAAGGATACGAGGATCTGCCCATACCACTAAGTTATTGATAAAAAATTCTGCTATACCAGGTCCTCTAAAATCAACCGCTCTTACGTTTATCATTAAAGGCGAAGAAAATAAAGAAGTTGTACTGTTGGTACCGTTCCATAAAATCTTAGCTGTATGGCTATTGTTTTCCATGATAGGATAATTGGCAGGATTAGTATCTACCATTTCCTTAATTTTTGCAAGTACTGTTGATGATACTTCTGCCTTTTTAGAAACACGAAGTAATAATCTAAGGTACAATGAATTGCCTAATCTTCTCCATTTGGCTATATCGCCTTGGTAAACAGGATCGCTGGTAGCTACAATTGTCGCTCCTTCTTTAAGAAGGTTATTGGCATCCTCCAGTTTTTTAAACAAGTCTAGGTAAATATCTTTCTGCTTATCAAAAACAGGTTGATAATTTCCATTTCTTCCTTCATTCGCTTCTGAGTATGGTACATCACCATAAGTATCGGTAAGTAACGAAAATACCCACGCTTGTGTAATAAGTGAGATACCTTGATAAGATTTATTTAATGATTCAGGCTTACTAGCAATGGTATAAATATCCTTTAAATCAGTAAGGTTCACATACCAGCTATTCCAGGTATAATCAGCCCAAGTACGTCTAACATCATACCTGAACACCCTACCGTCTGATTCGTTAAGATCAACCGTAACCTGCATCAACTCATTATTAAAACTTCTGTTACGCACCAAATTAGTACTCACAACATTTACTAGCGATGATGCCATTAGCTGATGTGCAGCTACAGTTCGTTGTCCAACAGGGTCTGTATTTACTTTATTAAAATCTTTTGTACATGAAAACGAAGAAGTAATCAGAACTCCTAGTAATGTATATGTAATTGTATTTTTTATAATCTTCATGGTTACTTGCTATTAAATGCCTACTACTAAACGTACACCGAAAGTCCTTGTTGATGGCAATTGTCCGGTTTCGAAACCTTGTACAATGTCAGTTCCTGCCAGAGTACCAAACTCAGGATCAAATGCTGGCCATGGCGACCATATAAATAAGTTACGACCATAAACGCCTAAGGTCATTTTACTGAAACCTACTTTTTGCAAAAAGCTCTTTTTAAAAGTATAAGTGATATTAGCTTCTCTAAACTTTAAGAAGTCGGTACTCATTACACTTCCTTCAGCGTTGCTGTTGTACATTTCTGTATAATACTGCTCAAGGTTTGTAGCAATTACATCATTTTTTCTATAAGTTCCATCTCCATTAGCCACAACTCCATCTCCAATTATTCCATTATATCTACCTGGAAGGGTAATTTTTAATTTACCCAATGAAGCCATTCTAGCAAATGTAAGTGAGTGTGCTACTGCTCCCACTTGCGCATCGAACAATACATTGGTACTAAATTGCTTATATGAAATTCCTGTACCAAAGCTAAACTTGTATCTAGGCATTGTGTTTCCTAAGTAAATTACATCTGTACTCCATTTTGGATATCCAGTATTTGCATCAAATACAATTTGTCCTTCTGGGGAGCGTACAAACCCAAGTCCATATAAATCTCCCATACTACCACCAACGTTAGCCACCACTTGTCCTCCACCTAATGCACCGGTACGCAATACTACAGAAGTATCTGCCAATTCTTTTATGAGGTTTCTATTGGCTGAAAAAGTACCATTAAGTGTCCACTTAAAGGTTTTTGATTGAACGGGTATTGCGCTCATTGTAAGCTCAATACCTTTGTTATCCACTCTTCCTACGTTAAAGATACCTACATTATACCCTGTAGCTCTATCTATAATTCTACTAAGGATTTGGTTTTTCGTATTTCCAGCATATACTGCAACATCAAAATTTAAGCGACTTTTAAACATTTTTAAATCCATACCTAATTCTATGGTAGTGGTTTTTAGAGGCTTTAAATTTGGGTTAGGCAAGGTTCCTGGGTTGGTCATGGCATTATCTGTATAGATACCATTTGCAGCAACGAGATAGTTATATTCTGTACGATATGGTATAGTACTACCACTTCCTACTTGAGCTAAAGACGCTCTAAATTTGGCAAAACTAATTGCTTTGGGTAATCTCCAATAATCTGAAGCTACAAAAGATAAACTTGCAGATGGATAGAAGAAACCTACATTATCTGTTCTTGTAACAGTTGCCAACGTACTGTTCCAGTCTTGACGACCTGTTAAATCTAAAAACAAATAGTTTTTATATGCAAAAGATGCAGCGGCATAAAAACTATTGATTCTATATCTAGAAGTATCAGGCACATAGATTAACGGGTTTAAGTTATTGTCAAGTCTGTAATCGTTCGGAATTGCAAGACCATCTGCTCTTACCTCATTTTTATCGTATTCATTTCTCATCTGACTGCCTCCAAGTGAAGCTGTCATCTGTAAGTCTTTAGTGATTTTCTTATCATACTTTAACATGAAATCGGCATTGATTTCATATGATCTGATGTTGGTTACACGAAAAGAGCCTTGGTTGAATTTACCTCCTGAAGCATCATAAGGACGTTTAGTTTCACGAATGTCTTTTGTTAAATCGCCAGAAGCCCTAACCATTAAACTCAACTCCTTAGTAAATTTATAGGTTGCTTGTATATTACCTAACCAACCATTACGACGTTGCGCATTGGTATATTGCTCTGAAATTGCATAAGGACTTTCAGGATTTGAGGTGGTTATGTTTACAAGTTTTGTATAAGGTGCATATTTTGGATCATGATCCCAATAATCACGATACCAATCTGTATTTACGTTTGGTTGTGCAAACATAAACCAATACATTAATGACTGGTTACCATAGCCTGTAGCCGGTAAATTATCGCTATGTCTATTATTATATTGAGCTTTAATGTTTATACTTAAGTTTTTAGTAAGGTTTGTATTTGCATTAAATGATGCTGAAGTACGTTCCATTCCTGTATTAGGCACAATCCAATCATTGTTACCATGGCTTGCAGAGAAACGCATAGCAACTTTTTTATAAGTACCATCTAAACTAACAGAATTGGCCGACTCAAAACCTGTAATAAAAAATGCCTTGATTGGATCTTCATAAGCTACCCACGGTGTTCTAACTAGGTTACGTTTTTGAGTAGCAGGATCATACTGATAAAACATTCCTCCTAATGAAAAAGGTGCTCCCCAAGATGAACTGGTTGCATTTGTACTAGCGCCATCTTCAGTAGCTCCATATGAAAAGTAGGAAACACCATACTGGCCTTGTCCGTATTCACTTTGTCTATCAGGATAGCGGTTTACTTGCTCCCATGTACTGTTAGAAGTAAAGGTAATACCCATTGTTTTTCTATTCTTAGTTGCAGATTTAGTAGTAATGATAATCGCTCCATTTGCACCCCGTTGACCATATAATGCTGAAGCGGCTGGTCCCTTAAGCGTAGTTACGCTTTCTATATCTTCAGGGTTTAAATCGTTTAATCCACTACCAAAATCGGCTGGCATGATATCTCCAGAAGTACCATATACACCACCACCTGTAGCAGCTGTTCTTCTAGAAGAGCTAGATGCAACCACACCATCAATCACAATTAAGGCTTCATTATCACCAGTAAGGTTATTCTCACCACGTAATATAATTTTATTAGAACCTGCAGGGCCACCATTACGAACTAAATTCAAACCCGCAACTTTACCAGACAAAGCATCTGTCCAGTTACTAGATACAGCATCTGTAAACTGGTTACTATCTAATTTTGTAATGGCATAACCTAGGGCTTTTTCTTCACGTTTGATACCTAGTGCAGTAACCACTACTGCATCAAGATCATGAGAAGATGAGGTCATTTTTATAATCACTCCAGTTTGATCTGCATTAAAAGTTCTGCTAACAGCTGCAAATCCTATCATAGAGAAACTAACTGGCATTCCTTTACTGATTGTAATAGAAAAATCTCCCTTACTATCTGTAATACCTAAAACTTTTTTGCTTTGGTCAACTATACTTACGCCAGGTATGCCCAAATTATCAGCTCCATCAACCACAGTTCCTTTTACAACAATTTTTTGAGCCGGAGTTTGAGCAACAACCTGAACAGGATTAGCCAACTGGCCAACCAATACTCCGGTAGCCAGCAGTTTCCCGCAAATGGCCAAACCGGAAATTACTTTCTTTGTGTTTCGAAATACAGAGTGCAATGGTCTTATTGTTCCATTCTGATTTTCCAAAACTTCTGAAATCAATCTTCGCTTTGTAAATGTTTTAATCATAATTTAATTTATTCGGTTAGTTTTTAAAG
>DDEP01000112.1 GCA_002336465.1 Pedobacter sp. UBA1951 | reverse complement strand
TGCCTTATGCACAATGGCATTTCCCATTTGAGAACAAAGAAGAGTTTGAAAATGCCTATCCTGCCGATTTTATTGCAGAAGGTGTTGACCAGACTCGTGGCTGGTTCTTTACCTTACATGCCATAGCGGTAATGTTAAGTGAGAGCAGCGACGAAATCAAAGCCATAAACGAACGTGTAAACAATCCTGGTATCGCATTTAAAAATGTAGTATCAAATGGTTTGGTATTAGATAAAAACGGCAATAAGATGTCTAAACGTTTAGGCAACGCCGTTGATCCTTTCAGCACCATAGATACCTATAGCGCAGATGCCACTCGTTGGTACATGATCAGTAATGCATCGCCTTGGGATAACCTTAAGTTTAACCTTGAAGGATTAGATGAAGTACGCCGTAAATTTTTTGGCACACTTTATAATACCTATTCTTTCTTTGCGCTTTATGCCAATATAGACAAGTTTGTAATCGATATCAACAATCAGACTCCTGTTGCTGAACGTAGCGAGTTAGACCGTTGGATTTTATCACTTTTACAAACCCTCATTGCCGAGGTAGATGAAAGCTATAACACTTACGAACCAACCAAGGCTGCCCGTGCCATACAGAATTTTGTTGATGAGCATTTAAGTAACTGGTACATCCGTTTGTCACGTCGTCGTTTCTGGAAAGGCGAAATGACAGCCGATAAAAAAGCTGCTTACGAAACCTTACATACTTGCTTAACCAGTATAGCGCAGTTAATGTCTCCGGTGGCACCGTTCTTCTCAGATTGGTTATATAAAAATATGACCGAAAGTCTTTCTGAGAACCAAAAGGCAGAATCAGTACATTTAACCTTGCTACCTGAAGCAGACATGAGCATTATAGACCTTGCTTTGAACGAACGCATGGAACTGGCTCAAAACATTTCTTCGATGATTCTATCATTGCGTAAGAAAATGGGCATCAATGTACGTCAGCCTTTAGCTAAAGTGCTTATTCCTATTTTGGATAACAGTTTTGAAAGCAAGATTGAACTCGTTAAAGATTTAATCTTATCAGAAACCAATATCAAAGAAATTTCATATATTACCGACACTGCCGGTTTCATTAAGAAAAAGGTAAAACCAAACTTTAAATCTTTAGGGGCTAAAGTGGGTAAGGATATGAAACTTGTAACTGAAGCCATCCAAAATATCAGTCAGGAAGAACTTGCATCATTTGAAAAAGAAGGTACGTTTGCTATAAATAATACTCCGTACACTATTCTTTTAAGTGATGTAGAAATCATTGCCGAAGACATACCGGGATGGCAGGTAGCCAATATGGGCAGTTTAACTGTTGCCTTAGATGTAAACATAACACCTGAGCTTAAAGACGAAGGCTTATCACGTGAATTAATTAACCGTGTACAAAATCTTCGTAAAGAAATGGCTTTTGAAGTTACTGATAGGATTACAGTAAGTTTACAAGAAGATAACATTGTATCACCTGCGGTGCTTAAGAACAAAACATACATTTGCAACGAAATTTTAGCAGATGATATTGTTTTAACATCGGTGCCTTTAGATGGTACCAAAATTGTAATAGAAGACATTGAACTTGAAATTTTGATTGCAAAAAAATAACATTATGGAAAAAACTGAGAAGACACGTTATTCTGACAGCGAACTACAAGAATTCAAAGAGATAATTTTAGAAAAACTAAGAACTTCAAGAGAAGAATTATTGTCGTTAACCTCTACTTTAAGTAATCCAAATTCTAACGGAACAGAAGATACTTCTGGTGCTTATAAAACTTTAGAAGATGGTTCTGCTACGCTCGAAAAAGAACAAACCAACCAATTGGCAGCACGTCAAAAGAAATTTATAGATAATCTTGAAGCCGCTTTGGTACGTATTGAAAACAAAACTTACGGTGTTTGCAGAGAAACCGGTAAACTTATACCTAAAGAGCGTTTAAGAGCTGTACCTCATGCTACATTAAGTATGGAAGCAAAACTTAAGCAAGGCTAATGAAAGGTTATACAAAACCATTACTACTCATATTTTTGGTTTTACTGGTAGATCAGGTAAGCAAGACCTGGGTAAAAACCAATATGTACCTAGGACAAGAGTTTAAAGTTCTTGGCAACTGGTTCATCATCCATTTTACCGAAAATAACGGGATGGCCTTTGGACTTGAATTTGGTGGCGAATTTGGTAAGCTTGCCCTATCCTTATTTAGGATCATAGCCGTGGCCGGAATTGGATATGGTTTACACTACCTTATTAAACGCAAATACCACAGAGGTTTAATACTCAATGTAGCTTTGATCTTTGCTGGCGCCTTAGGTAATATTATAGACTCGGTATTTTATGGTATAATCTACAAATATGAAACGCTTTTCCACGGACGAGTGGTAGATATGCTGTATTTTCCAATTTTAAAAGGTCATTTTCCAAACTGGCTTCCAATTTGGGGCGGACAGGAATATGAGTTTTTCAGACCTGTATTTAATCTTGCCGATGCCGCAATTTCTGTAGGTGTAATTTGTATTCTTATCTTCCAAAAAACTTATTTTAAAGAAGAGTTTAAGGATGAAGTAGGCATCAATAACGAAACCGTAGAAGAATAGTTTAGACTATTGTGATATTTAATTTTAAGCACTGCAATTTTGCAGTGCTTTTTTATTTAATATTGTATAAAGCTTCAAACATGAAACCTCGTTTCTTCATATTGTTTATTCTAACATTCATAATCAACCATGGGTATGCGCAAACCATTAAATTATTTAATGGCAAAAACCTAGATGGTTGGTACGCAGATGTACCAGATAAAGACAAAGATCCACAGATAGCACCTTCTTTTATTGTAAGAGATAAAAAACTGGTAAGCATGGGCGATCCTAGAGGCCATTTGATTACCAACGAGAACTTTTCAAACTACCGGTTAGAAGCAACCTATCGTTTTCCGGGCAAACCCGGTAATTGTGGCATCTTGGTGCATGTATCTCAGCCACGCTTATTGTACAGCATGTTCCCGCAATCTATAGAAGTACAAATGCAACATCTTGACGCTGGCGATTTCTGGTGCATTGGCGAAGATATTTCGGTGCCCAACATGGAAGAACGACGTGGAGATAAAAGTAAATGGGGAACTACAGCAGGTAAATTGCGCAGGATCAAGAACCTTACAGATGGTTCAGAAAAACCATTAGGCCAATGGAATAAAATGATCATAGAATGCTTG
>DDEP01000123.1:657-2738 GCA_002336465.1 Pedobacter sp. UBA1951 | reverse complement strand
AAACTAATTGGCTCACTTGGATCGCCATGATCCTGCAATTTGATGGGTAATGGTCCGTGTGCTTTTTGGTAAGAAGGTTTACCGATGTACTGCGTAGGTCCCAAAAGTTCTACATTGTTCTGCACCAAAATACCGTTAAAAAATACGGTAACTCTTGCTGCCGATTTCAAGCTTCCGTCTGCATTGAAAACCGGAGCAGTCCAAATTACATCATAAACCTGCCATTCGCCCGGTTTTCTAGTTGGATTTGCCAAAGGCACAAATTGCTTATAGATACTGCCTGCTTGTCCGTTGGTATAAGTATCATTATTGTAACTGTCTAGTATCTGCAATTCATACCCATCATCTCCACCGCCTGTAGAAGCCAAGAACAATCCACTATTACCACGCCCTTGTCCTTTACCTGTAATATTTTCAGGTATTTTCCACTCAAGATGCAATTGATAACTTCCAAAAGAACGCTTGGTCTCGATATTTCCAGTTCCTTTCTTTACGGTAAATGCACCGCCTGCTACTGTCCACATAGCGGGCTTGGTCTTATCTTTTACTGAAACCCATTGATCTAGGTTTTTGCCATCAAATAAGATAATTGCATCAGATGGAGCTTCTCCCTGTGTTTTTGCCGGATTTACTTTTGGTGGTACAGGTTGGTAAACTTCTGTGTCTTGCGGTTTTTGGCTTTTTGCAATATTAAAAGCCATAATCAGCGCTACGCAAGGTATAAAGATTCGTTTCATATCAATTTGACTGAATTAGGTATTATTTTCAAAAATTTTAATGCAATTTAAAGATTTGAATTTATGTTTATACTCTAGAAAATGATTATCTGTTTTTTGAACCAGAACAATGCTTTTATTATCGGGTAAACATCAGTTATTACAATGGCTAGAAAGTCATTTGTTAAGTTGCCCTTTTAAGCGGTTAACCAGCTTGGATTGTCCGGGTTGTGGCTTTCAGCGTTCAATACTGAGCATCTTAAAAGGTAATTTTATAGAGAGTTTCAAATTCTATCCGGCTACAATCCCTATTCTAATTTTAATTGCATTCGTAGCATTGCACCTAAAGGTCAATTTTAAGAACGGTGCATTTTTCATTAAAATTCTTTACATTTTCATCAGTATGATTATTGTAATTAATTACATTTACAAAATAAAAAATCATCACCTTCATTAAAGCCTATGTCAGAAGAAACGCAAATGCCCTCTAACCCTGAACCTAACCAGCAAGGGCAATCTCAAGGACAAAACCCTTATCCTCCTAATTTTCAGCAGCCGCCATTTGGTTACCATTACCAACCGGCACTACCTAATGCAACCGCTGTACTTATATTGGGTATTTTATCTATTGTAAGTTGCTGTTGTTATGGAGTTCCAGGAATTATTTTTGCTATTATAGCTTTGTTTTTAGCCAGAAAAGACAAACAACTTTATACCGTTAACCCAATGTGGTACAGCCAAGGTTCTTTCAAGAATTTAAATGCAGGTAGGATATGCGCCATTATAGGCTTGTCATTAAGCATCTTGTACTTATTGTTTTATATAATGTTTGTTATATTATTTGGGTTTAAGGCAATCAATAACCCTAATGATGTACAAGATCTTTTAAATTCATTTGACATCTGATTTTAAAACATCAGACCGTCAGGTATTTGTTAATTTACAGACTATTTTTTCACACTCGGTTTTGTTTAGTTATCTTTGCAGACTGTAAAAAATTAATACAAGCATGTATCCAGAATATTTAGTTGCGCCTATGCGTGCCGAGCTAACCAATGTTGGCTTTGAAGAATTAAAAACTGTTGAAGAGGTAGACTCTGCAATTAAAAGCGAAGGTACTGTATTTGTTGTGGTAAACTCTGTTTGTGGTTGTGCAGCAGCAAATGCTCGTCCGGCCGCAAAATTAGCTGCAGCTAATACTAAACATCCCAACAAACTGGTAACGGTATTTGCCGGAATGGAAAAAGATGCGGTTGACAGGGCTAGATCTTATATGATGCCTTTCCCCCCTTCATCGCCATCTATGGCTTTGTTTAAAGATGGTAAATTGGTTCATATGATAGAACGCCACCAAATTGAAGGCCG
>DDEP01000123.1:0-616 GCA_002336465.1 Pedobacter sp. UBA1951 | reverse complement strand
GTTTTACCCAAATTTGCCAAAAAGAATCTGATCACTTCAAGATTAATTGCTGAAGTAGTCCAATGACCTACTTTAATGTTCTGTAAGCATCATTCTACTTAAGACATCATTATCATCTAAGTTCACATGTATTTTTTTAGTTTTATTAAAATCTGATTACATTTTTAAGCTGCTATAAGGATATTTTTGAAGCGTAAAATTTGAAAGGCATGGAGCATATAGAGATTAAACAAGCAAGCATAAGCAATCTCGAATTATTACAGGAAATTGGCAGGAAAACTTTTTCTGAGACCTTTTCATCAGAAAATTCGGTGGAGAACATGGTTAAATATTTAGAAGAAAGCTTTGCTACAGATAAGCTATGTGCAGAACTGAGCAATAATGAATCTTACTTTTACTTTGCTGTGCTAAACAATAGGGTTATTGGTTATCTAAAGCTCAATACCGGACAATCGCAAACCGAAGCCCAAGATCATAAAGCGCTTGAAATTGAACGTATTTATGTTTTACAAGAGTTTCATGGCAAAAAAGTAGGCCAGTTACTTTATGATAAAGCTATAGAGGTTGCTAGGCAGTTAAAAGCTACTTATGTATGGCTTGGGGTGTGGGAACAAAA